>JAPONU010000114.1 GCA_026713745.1 bacterium | reverse complement strand
GCGGGCCAGGGCGATTTCGATGGCCGCCACCAACTCGCCCGCAGCGAACGGCTTCACCAGGTAGGCCAGGACGCCCGACTGGGCGGCCTGAGCGACGAGTTCCCGCTGGCTGAAGGCGGTGAGCACCAGCACCGCGCAGAGGCTCTCGTCGCTGATGGCCCGGGCCACGGCCAAGCCGTCGTTGCCCGGCATCTTGATGTCCAGGATGGCCACATCGGGGCGCAGCTCGCGCACCAGCGCCAGCGCCTCGTCGCCTCGCCCGCTGTCGGCGACCACCTCGTAACCCTCCGCGGTGAGGGTCTCCTTCAGATCCAGGCGGATGATGGCCTCGTCCTCGGCGATCACGATCCGGGTGCGCGATCCGGTGGCCCGGTCGGTCGTCATGGGTTCCTCCGGCTCGAGAGACGATCCAGCAGTTCGTCCAGGCGTTCCTCGAGCGCGGCGATCTCGCTGCGCAGGCGGTCCCGGTGGCTTGCCATCGCCTCGGCGTGCCGGGCGGCGTCACGGAACTCGCGGTCGGCCAGGGGCGTCTCGGAGACCAGCGACCGGAGGTGGGCGTCGGCCTCGGAGTCGCTGAAGTGCCCCAGCTGCTCCTCGGCGACCTGCAACTCCTGGCGGCAGCGCGACAGGCGACGGGAAACCTCGGTGATCCGCCGACGGATCACGGCACCCGGCAGAACGGCAAGGGTCACGGAAGCATTTTAGGAGCGTGCTGGGTCATCGATGGCAGCCGCCTCAGAACGTCTTCTCCACGAACCGCTCCAAGTGGCGCAAGGTGCGCACCTCGAAGGTGCCGTCGCAGTGGGTGCTGTACTCCCCCATGATGGAGTCGCCGGTGTCCCAGTACGAGCGCGGCTCGGGGTTCAGCCAGAAGACCCGCCGGGCCTTGCGGTTCAGCTCGCGCATCACCCAGGACCCGGAGGCGTGATAGTTGTTGCGGGCATCGCCGAGGACCATGACCGTGGTCTTCGGACCGACCGACGCCCCGTAGCGCTCCCAGAACACGCCGAGGGCGTGGCCGTAGTCGGAGTGGCCGTCCACCCAGACGACGTCCGCGGAGGTGTTCACCCGGTGGATCGCCTCGGTGATGTCATCGCTCGTCTCGAACAGGTTGGTGACCTCGTCGAGCCCGTCGATGAACACGAACGAGCGCACCTTGGAGAAGTGGCTGCTGATGGCGTACACGAGGTGCAGGGTGAAGCGTGCGAACGCCGCCACCGAGCCGCTGATGTCGGCGATCACCATGATCTCGGGCTTGGACGGCCGCTTGTAGCGGAAGTGCGGCTCGGCCGGGACACCGCCGTAGCTGAGCGACTGCCGGATCGTCCTGCGGAAGTCCAGCACACCCCGGCGCGTGTGGCGGCGGCGGCGGGACAGGCGCGCCGCCAGCTTGCGGGTCAGCGGATCGATGGCCTTGCGCAGCGCCTCCATCTCCTCCCGCGTGGCGTGCATGAACTCCACGTCCTCGGGCAGGGGTTTGCGCAACGTCCGGGCCATCGCCTCGGTGCCGCGGTCGGCCACCAGCCGGCGCCGGATCTCGGCCTCCACCTCCTGGCGCAGCTGATCGATGCGCGACTCCATCTCGTCGCGCTCGAGGCGCTCCTCCAGCGGCGTCAGCGAGCGCCCCGCCTCGTCGCGGACGGTGTCCAGGAGGCGCTCCAGCAGGTCCTCCAGGCCAAGGTTGCGCAGCGTGCGATACAGGTAGTAGGTGCCGCCGACCGGCCGCCCCGGCTCCATGCCGGCGTAGCGCTGCACAGCGCGCCAGGCAACGGCCCGCAGCTGTGCCTGATCGCCCCGCAGCAACGCAGCGAAAAGCAGCCGGGCGAGGTCCTCGTCGCTCAGGGGTTCGCCGCCGCCCTTGCCTTCGGGCCGGGGATCCAGAAGCTCCGATGGGTCCACGTCGTCGGCCCAGGCATCGCCGGAGGGTTCGTACTCGGCGCCGCGCAGCGAGAAGTACACCTCGAAGACGGTCTCGAAGGCCTGCCAGTGGGCGTGATGCTTCACGAGCGTGGCCGCCAGGGCGAACTTGAATGCCTCGCGGTCGTCGAGGGGCACGTGGCGCACCGCCTCGGCGGCGTCGAGATGCTCCGTGAGGCTGACCGGCAGGCCGGCGCGGCGCAGTTCGGTGATGAAGCCGCCGAGCAGCCCCAGCAGCGGCGAGTCCGCCGTCGCCGCCCCGCGGTCGGTGGCGGAGGAGGGCTCGGGTTCGGGCCCTTGAGCGCCGTCGGGGCCCGCCTGCCGCCGAGACGAGTCGGCCGTTGCGTCGCCGCGGGCTGTGGCGGGTGGCGCAGTCACGTTCATCGCCGCCCCGTCACGGGATCGCGGCGCCGCCGGCCACCAGGACGCCTCAGCGGGACAGGCCGGAACTCCGGGCGTCGCCGGCGGAGAACTCCTTGAGGGCCTTCTCGATGTCGCTGCGGTACTTCAGCAGGGTGTGAACCGTCTCCGCCGCCACCTCGGCGTCGACGTGCTCGACGCCCAGCAGCACCAGCGTGCGCGCCCAGTCCAGGGTCTCGGACACCGACGGGGACTTCTTCAACTCCAGTTGGCGCACCGAGCGGACGATGCGTGTCACCTCGTCGGCCAAGTTCTGGCTGATGTCGGGCACCTTGGTGAGCACGATCTCCCGCTCCCGCTGCAGGTCGGGATAGTCGATGTAGAGGTAGAGGCAGCGGCGCTTCAGAGCCTCGGAGAGTTCGCGGGTGTTGTTGGAGGTGAGGAAGACGAGGGGAATCTGGGTGGCCTCAACGGTGCCGAGCTCGGGGATCGACACCTGGTAGTCGCTCAGGATCTCCAGCAGCAGCGCCTCGGTCTCCACCTCGACGCGGTCCACCTCGTCGACGAGAAGCACCACGGGATCGGTGGCTCTGATGGCTTCCAGCAGCGGCCGGGTCAGCAGGAACTCCTCGGCGAAGATGTCGTCGGACACCTCGTCCCAGGTCTGGGACTCCGCCTGGATGCGCAGCAGCTGCTTCTTGTAGTTCCACTCGTAGAGCGCCTTGGCCTCGTCGATGCCCTCGTAGCACTGCAACCGGATGAGGCGGGCCCCGCACATCTCCGCCACACTCTTGGCCAGCTGCGTCTTCCCGGTTCCCGCCGGGCCCTCCACCAGGACGGGTTTGGCCAGCCGGTCAGCCAGGTAGACCACCCCGGCGATGCCCTCATCGGCGAGGTACTGAACGCCGTCGAGCCCCTCGCGCACGGCGCCGACACCGGCGAAGCGATGAGTCATGACGTGCCAGGCTACGGGGCACCGGTGCGAGCCCCGCAACGGGCAGGCTCAGCCGCGCCGGTCTTCGTGCTGGAGATCGCCTCACCGTCGACGTGGCACGCCGACACCGCACGGTTCCGCTGCGGTATTGGCCGGCCTCCAGCACGACCCGGGTTTCCGGACCGGCTCACAATCGAGCGCCTCAGCGCCCGCAGACGCCGTCGCGGAAGGGGTTCGTTCCCGCAGGAGGGATCTGCCCTGAATCCAGATCGCCCGTGGTCACGAGTTCCCGTAGCCAGTGCGTGGAGCAGAGGCCGCCGAACTCGTCGGCCAGGTTGGCCAGGAGCACGGTTGCGTTGCCTCGGCGGATGGCGGCCCACAATTCGGCGCCGTTGGTGATGTTCTCGACGTACCACTGCGGAACCCGGCCCGAGAGACCGGCGAGCACAATCTCCACCGCCTCGGTGCTCGGCCTCGGCGGCAGATCGGGACACGAGTCGGGACCAAAGCCGTCATGATAGCTCTCGTAATATGTAAGCCATGCCCGAGGCATAACAGTATGTACTATTGTGTCCGCCATTAATTCATCCAAATGTAAGCATCCCGCGTAGGTCGCGGCGAACCAGAGTTGGGCCGCCCCCCAGGCCCGGGGGTCCGGCGCCAGACCGGTCGTGAGGTCGAAGACGTGCGCCAGTTCGTGAACGAGGGTGCTTTCGGAGAGGTCCGAAAGGGTCAAATCGGACGTCCGGCACACAACCCTGGTTCCCTCCAGGTCGCAGGCGGCAGTGACGAAGCCGCCGAACCAGCCTTCCGGCTTCCACACGCCGTCGCGGGCGTACTCCCACGCGGTGCGGAGCCACGGTGAGGCCGCCTCGTGCCGCTTGACCAGCGCGTCGCCGAAGGCGCGCAGCAGGTCCGTCTCCGTCGCCGGCACCAGCGCGGCGGGGACACGGTAACCCGCCGACACGCGCCCCGGCGTGGGGCGGGACGTACTGGTGCCGTCACCCAACTCGCCCTCGCCGTTGGACCCCCAGCACGAGACCGAACCGCCGCGGTGCACCGCGCATGCGTAGGCGCCGAGACCGACGCTGTGGCGGTAGCGGGCGGCCGGGTGGCCGGCGGCGACCGCCACAGCGTCGCCGACCCCGGCGACCCGCGCTGGGGTCGAGCGCGACGCCGAAGAGCCGTCACCCAATTCGCCGTCGGCATTCGACCCCCAACAGGACACACCGCCGCCCCGATGCAAGGCGCACACGTTCCCGTCGCCGGCCGAGACGGCGGCAACGTCGGCGAGCCCGCGCACCGGGTACGGATCCGCCACGGCGGTCCAGCAGGAGACGGTGCCGTCGAAGTGCACGGCGCAACTCTCGACATCGCGGTCACCGCCATAGGGGCTCCCCACGGCGAGACTCAGCGAGGCCACGTCGCGAAGGCCGCCGAGTCGGGCGGGCGTGCCGTCCAGCTGCACCGACGGAGCCAGGACACCCGAGACCCAGTTGCCCCAGCACGAGACTGTGCCGTCCCGGTGGACCCCGCACACCCCCGTGGCACTCGCAGCCACCGACGCCACGTTGCCGAGCCCCGGCACCCGCCGCGGCAACCGCACATCGTGTTCGAGTCCGGCAGCGACTCCGGCCGCATAGGTCCCCCAGCACGACACCGTCCCATCAGTGTGCACCGCACAAGCGTGCGATTGCCCCGCCGCGACGGCCGTAGCGTCGCCAATTCCCGGAACCCTTGCCGGCAGGGAGCGCCTCGACTCGCCGAGTTCCCCGATCCGCCCCTCGTGCGCCCACCCCCAGCAGGACACCCCGCCGTCGCCGTGCAGTGCACACACGTACGGCGCAGCCCACGGGCCGACGCCAATGCCATCGGTGCGGCTGATGCTCAGCGCCATCACGTCGCGCAACCGCGAGGCCCCGAGTTGATTCACCAGACCGTTCCGTCCCCAGCACGCCACCGTGCCGTCGCGGCGCACACCGCACGTCAGACCCAACCCGGTGGCTACCGATACCACCCCCGAAGGTGCAGCCGCATCCACGACCAACCTCCCGCGCCAAGGCTCGGGCGCAGGCGCAGGCTCCCGCGGCTCCGGGCCGGGCGCGGGGCCAGGGGGGAGACAACCCCCCACCCAGTCCCACTCCTCGGGCGGACACGGCAAGCCCACCCACTCGCCACGCTCGTCGCCACGCTCGGAGGTCATGTCCTCGCCGGTGCCCTGCAAGGTCAGCGGCGAACTCACCAGCCAACGGCCCACGTCGGCGCCGGTGGGGAAGAACCGGCGAGCCGGATACAGAGGCTCAGACCAAGCACCGGCATCGTCCCACCGCTGCTGCAGCCCGAACTCCACACGCCCGTCGCCCAGAAGCCGAGCACGGATCCGCACCACGATCTCGCCGTCGGCGATGCCGGACATCATCTCCCCGCCGGTGCCCTGCAAGGTCAGCGGTGAACTCCCCAGCCAACGGCCCACGTCGGCGTCGACGGGGACGAGCCGGCGGGCCGGCAGAAGACGATCAGACCAAGCGTCGGCATCGCCCCACCGCTGCTGCAGCCCGAACTCCACACGCCCGTCGCCCAGAAGCCGGGCAACGATGCGCACCGTTGCAGTAGTCGACACACCCGTGTCCGCATCAATTCCCACCGCGATCGCGTTTATCCCGCTCGGCGCTGTCGCCGGAGAGCCTCCGACGGTTCTCCCACCGTCGCATGCGAAGTCGACGTCGAACACCTGCTCACAACCAGGCTCTACCCGCGTGATGCCATCGGGCCGAACGCTCAGCGCGATCTTGCCGGCCGCCACTGCCAGTTCCGCCCGAGCAGCGATCACCCGATCCGAAGCCGACGCCGGCAGATCCTTGACGACCATCGCAGGATCAAGCCGGGATCTCGCCCAAACGGAACTCTGCGCCGACATGGACGCGGGAACCAGCAGAGCCGCCAGCAGCACCGCAGCAATCCCCCGGAACATTCCTCTGCGCGTCACGTCGTACCTCCGAGGAGACTATTGAGCAATGCTGCCGATAATTCTCAACGTCAACTGGCCGACGCCCCTGTCCTCCGGAACCTGCTTGATCTCGTCGCACATGCGGGCGCCGTTTGCCGGGTCGCGGGCCGGGTCCCAGCAGGGGGTCTCGACGCGGCGTCTCGAGCGGGTACGGCGTCCGCAACCTTCCCTGCGGCCGCCCACTCCGCGTGGTGGTGTCGCCGCCATCACTTGGTCGCGGAGCCAGTTTCAGTCGGATCGCTGAAGAGCCCATAGCCCACGGAGAGCACCAAACCGAGTGCCCCGATGCACACCAGATATAGCCCTGAACCGACTGTCGGCTTGAAGACATCGTCGAACAAATCGCCACCGCCACCGCGATTGACGGCATTGAATATTCCCACCACCGACATTATTAGGCCACTTAGGAGAGCCGCAACTCGTAGCCACCTCCTTCGCCATACAACGAACCCGGCAACACCGATGGCGGCTACGATGGATAGCACAAGGACGACCACGCCCGGTCCATCCTCGATTCCTGCCAGACCAAGCGGTCCCAACTTGAACCAGGGCAGGAGTGACCCGATGAAACTCAGTAGGATGCATACGCCAGCAACCAAGTCTGGCTTGGTCCAATTCGTCTTGATTTCCTGAATGGCGGTCATGAGGGCTCCTCCTCGTATAGACACTGCGGATTGGTGCGTCTTGGGCATGCTTGTGCCGGCCGAGCGGCGGAGATTTTGGTAGCGCGTCGGACTCGATCAGGGCCGGCTGGGGCCATCTCGCGCGAGTCTTCATTGCAGTGCCGTGTCGGTGCAGCGGAGGGCGCGCAGATTTCCGGGAGAGGCGGGGTAGACGCGGGGGGCGGCTATGAATCCGGTGCCGGTCCGGTCGGTGTCGAGGTAGGCCTCTATGCCGTCGGCGGTGGCGTCGGCGGCCGCCGTGAGGTAGGCGTCGGTTGCGAAGAGTTCGGCCTCTGAGGCGTTGGTGAGATAGCCGTACTCGATGAGGGCGGTGGTCGTGACGGGGAGTCTCATCATCGCCAGCCAGTCGCCGCCGGTGATCCACTTGATGTGCTTCACGCCTGCGTCGGCGAGGCCGGTCCAGGCGACGTCCTCGAACCCGCTGAGGGCCTCGACGATCTCGTCGTACAGGACCCTGGCGAGGCGGGCGGAGTCGTCGGATGTCGACTGGCGGTACACCTCGGTGCCCGGGCCGCTCGTCGGCGACCATGTGGGGCCGTTGTGATGGATCGACACCATGGCCTCGGCGCCCAAAGCGTCCGCGAACGCCGCACGCACCGCGTGGGAGACCTCGTAGTCGCGGGTGCGGGTCAGCGTGGCGCTGATCCCACGGGCGGTCAGTTCGCCCAGGACCGCCGCGGCGAGGCGCATGTTCAGGTCGCGTTCGACGAGACCGTTCGGGCCGACGGTGCCCGGATTTGCCGGGCCGCCGTGGCCGGGGTCCACCACGACCCGCACCGGGCCGATCGGCTCGCCGCCGGTCACCTCGGCGGTGTTGCCGCACGGCGTCCGCACGAGATACCCGCCGTCGGTCACCTCGAGGACGGCCACCGGCACGCCCGCCGGCGTCATCACCGCCGTCGGCGGGTCCGCGCCCGGCGTCGGGCCGCCCGGAACCGCGGCGGACGGCTCCAGCACGTACGGCGACGACCGCAACCACGACCCCACCGGCGCCGACGCGTACGCCAGGAACCGGGCGGCAGGCAACCACTTCACGCCGCCGACGTCCAAGCGGAACTCCACACTCCCGTCCGCCGACCGCCGCGCCTCGATACGGACCTCCACCGGCGCCGTCGTCGAACGCGACCCCGATGTGCCGCGACCGTCGCCGGAGGACGCCCCCTGCCCTGAATCCGGCACGTAGGCGGACGACCGCAACCACGACCCCACCGGCGCCGACGCGTACGCCAGGAACCGGGCGGCAGGCAACCACTTCACGCCGCCGACGTCCAAGCGGAACTCCACACTCCCGTCCGCCGACCGCCGCGCCTCGATACGGACCTCCACGGGCGCGGCGACCTCTTCGGAGGCCGAGCAGCGCGCGACGCAACGCATCGCGACGGCATCAACGCCGATCCTGCTCGACTCGCTGCCGTTCCGATCAACATGCTGAACCGCGTCGTTGTCGTCAAGCCCGATAGTCACCGCCGCGCCGTCGAAGTCGTACGGACCCTGCCGCACCCAACCACAGTCCCGTCCCTGGTCGATGCGCTCGTTCGCAAGCCGGGAACCGTCCGCCGTGATCCGGTAGGTCACCGTCGCCGAGGCGTGACCGCACGGTATGAAGAACTCGACAACCTGCCGGCCCACACGGCGACCCATCTCCCAGACGGCCCGGTTCCGGGGAGCGTCGTCCCCGCCGACCGCATACGTGTAGACGTAGTTGTTGACCCCGTACCCCTTGCCCACGTACCCGTCGTTCCAGCCGCCGGCAGGCCCGAGGAGGTCCGGATCGTCGTTGACGACCGTCGTGCCTGCCACAACCGGCGACGAGGGCCGGGACGGAGGCGGAGGGGGCGGCGGCGGAGGAGGGGAAGGCGGTGGTTGCGGTGCTCGGCCCGTGAAGGAAAGCGTGTTCGATCGCTCACCGTCGACGGTGACGTGGACGGATCGGCCGGCGCGGACATTGAACGAGCAGTGTCGATCCAGCGATACCGACCCGCCGCCCGGGTGATC
>JAPONU010000113.1 GCA_026713745.1 bacterium | reverse complement strand
CAGCGGGGCGAACGGGGCGATCACGAAGTCCAGCGCCCCGGTGATCAGCACGGTGCGATGGCCCAGGGCCCGGTGGTGGCGCACCCGGCGGATGGCGGCGGGGAACGACTGCCGCAGCAGCAGGTCGCTGAACATCTCGAAAGCGTCCTCGGCCACCTGATCCACCGGCGCCCCGGCGAAGCGGCGGTAGAAGTAGCGCAGGAAGTCGCTGCGGTCGTGGCGGTCGAGGTCCAGCAGCTTCGGCGCCTCGGCGAGGGTGCGCGCCACCAGGCGGGCCCGGTCGGCGACCGGCATGCGCTTGGTGGCCAACCAGCCCCACGAGGCCACCACGTTGGAGGCCACCAGGGTGTTCTCCAGGTCGAAAGCAGCCATGTGCCGCTTCGGCGACAGCACCTGCTGGCGGCGGCGGGTGTCGCGGTCGGCGCCCGCGCGGACCGCAGGTGCTGTCTTGAGGCGCCCCTGGGCGATCACCGACGGCAGGTGGATCTCGGTGAGATACCTGTGCCAGTCGATCTGCCCCGGATCGAAGTCGAAGTTCTGGCGGTCGTCGGGCGTGAGGGACTCCTGCAGCGCCAGGAGGTTGTCGATCCCGAAGGTGGCCTGGCACTCCACGTAGCCGCTGTACAACTCGACATAGCTGAGTGCCCGCTCGACCAGGGCGCGCTTCTCGGCGAACTCCGCGGCGATGCCCGCCTTCTCGCCCCGGACGGGCAGGGCGCTGAGGACCTTCTCGCCGGCGAGCAGGGTGCGCCTGGCTCGGTCCAACTGCGTCCGGACCCGTTTGCGGCTCGGATAGGACCAGCGCGGCGGGGAGATGGGCTGGTTGCGCTCGTCGTAGATCGGGTTCTCGCAGAACCAGGCATGCGACCAGTCGTGCAGGTCCGCGAAGCGGAAGGGATTGACCGCACCGGACGCCACCTGCACCACGTTCGGCCCGCCGTCGGCGGCGGGGCCGTCCGCGGCCACCGCGCAAACTGCGGCGGCCACCATGTCCACGGGGATCACGTCGAGGGTTCCCTCGGGGGTGCCGGGGAAGTCCTGCAGCAGGCCGCGGGCGTAGGAGATGATGATCGGCTCCGCCATGCGGAACCCGCGGATCCAGCCGGGGAACGGTTCCGCCACTGCCGACTCGATGATGGACGGCCGCACGATCGTCAGCGGGACGGCGCCCCTGGTCTCGGTCAGCGCTGCCTCGGCGAGGGCCTTGGTGAGTCCGTACGAGTCGGGGAAACCGAGGGAGCCCGACCGGGCGCGTCCCACCTCCACCAGCCGTGTCCGCACCCAGCGCTGGCGGATCTGCTCACGCTTGGCGCTCAGGGCGGCAGTTCCGGCCGCGCCGAGTTCGGCGTCCGCCTCGGTGGCGAACTCGGTGAGCCGTTCGGGTGTGCGGCTCTCGTCCTCGATGGAGTCGCGACCCCGTCGCACCGAGGCGGCCTCGGCCCGCCAGTCCATGGCCACGGCGAAGTGGCTCTCGGTGAGCAACTCCTCGGGGGCGAACCCGCGGCGATTGCCGGCCACATAGGCCGTCGAGATCGAGACCAGGTGCGGGGTGGTGCCGATGTCGGCGAGCAATTCCACCAGGCGGATCGGCCCCAGCAGGTTGGTCTCGATGGCCAGGTCGAAGGGGTTGTCGAAAGCGACGGCCGCGGCGGCGTGGATGACGGTGTCGCAGCCCGCCAGCAGGTCCCGAGCCTCGGTGTCGCACCCCAGGCCGTCCAGGCTCACGTCGGCTGCGACGGCCTGGATGCGCTGGTCGCACTCGGCGGCGAAGCCGTCACGGCCCAAGGATTCCCGGAGCCGGTCGAAGGCGTCGTTGCGCAGCACCTCGCGGCGGATCCGCTCGGCGGCGCCGCGGCGACCCGGCCGCACCAGCAGGACCAGCTCGCACTCGGGGACCGAGCGCAGCAGCTTCTCGGTGAGCGCGGTGCCCAGGAAGCCGGTGGCGCCCGTGAGGGCGATGCGTTTGCCGGCCAGGGCCTCGGAGATCACCCTCTCTTTCTACCATGTGGTAGAGGCATCTACCACACGGTAAGGAGGCTGGGCGATCGGTTGGGCGCCGCCGCTCTACCAGATGGTAGAGAATCCGTGGCCCAACTAGGCTGACCGCCGATGGATACCCGGGATCGCGTCCTCGAAGCGGCGCTCGTGTCCTTCGGGGGGCGCGGCTACGACGCCGTTTCGCTGGATTCCATCGCCCGTGACAGCGATATCCGCAAGCAGACCGTCCTGTACTACTTCGGCTCCAAGGAAGCCCTCATGGAGGCGGTGATCGACCGCACCGTGACCGATCTGACCTCGGCACTGCTGGAGTCGGTGGAGACAAAACCCCGGGCGGCCGGCGACGCCGAAGAGCCTCCCGACGTCTGGGCGGGAGTGGAGGCGGTCGTGCGGGCGGTGTTCCGGTTCGCCGTGCGCCGCCCGGAGATGCTGGGGCTGTTGCGCGAGGTCACCCGTCTCGGGCCACCGTGGATGGACCGCGTGCGCGCCGGGTTCGAGCCGCTCGTGGAGCGCGCCCGGGCCTTCCTGGAGGCCGGCATGGAGTCGGGGACGATCCGCCGCTGCGATCCCCGCCTGCTGCTGGTCTCCACCTACTCGACGGTCATGGGCGTGGCCACCGAGGTGGAGGTCCTGCGCACCGTCGGCATGGAACCCACCCTCCGGGACACAGTCGTCCGCCGCCGAGAACTCCTCCGCTTCCTCCGCTCGGCCCTCATCGGCTGAAGCCTGCCCGGATCCCGGAGATCAAGATGGAGGGTGTACCGGTGGCATCTGTGTACTCGGGGTCGACGCGAAGTTGCAACTTCCCAAGGAGCAATCCAACGGATACATCGATTTCGATTCTTGAGCGCTCCGTCTACGGAGTCAGTGAAGCGGCTGGCCTGTTGGGTCTCCATGCGCGTCGAGTCAGCGCGTGGCTCGACGGTTACGAGCGTGGCGGCAGGTTCTACGAGCCAGTGATCCGCCCAGAGCACACGGGAGACGACATAGTCACGTGGGGAGAGTTCGTCGAACTCGGCTACCTACGCGAGTACCGCCGCAAAGGTGTCCCGCTGCAGAGGCTTCGCCCCGTGATCGCAGCACTGCGCAACGAGTATCAGACGTTGTATCCGCTGGCCACAGCGCAACCGTTCGTTTACGGCCGAGACCTCGTTCTGGTGCTGCAGCGCGAGAATGCCTTGCCGGATCCTCTGGCGATCGTCGTCCGGTCCGGGCAAACGGTTCTCCTTGCTGACGAGGCCGAGCGCTTCTT
>JAPONU010000112.1 GCA_026713745.1 bacterium | reverse complement strand
TGGAACAACTCCGACCTGGGCGCCACCTGGCAGGAGGTGGAGGTGCCGGCGCCGCTGGTCGAATTGGCCGAGGCGCGGCGGGCCGACATCATCGATGCGGTCAGCACCATCGACGATGGCATCCTGGAGAAGTTCGTGGCCGAGGAGGAGATCACGGCGGACGACCTCCGGCCGGCCATCCGGCGGGGCACCTTGTCGGGGGACTTCGTGCCGGTGCTCTGCGGGTCGGCGTTCAAGAACAAGGGCGTGCAGCCGCTGCTCGACGCCGTCGTGGACTACCTCCCGTCCCCGCTGGACCAGCCGCCGGTGGAGGGCACCGAGCCCCGCAGCGGTGCGGTACTGACCCGCAGCACCGGCGAGTCCGAGCCGTTCGCGGCGCTCGCCTTCAAGATCATGTCCGATCCGCACGTGGGGCGGCTCACCTACTTCCGCGTCTACAGCGGCACGGTGGCCAAGGGCGATCAGGTGCTGAACACCCGCACCGGCCGCACCGAGCGCATCTCCCGCCTGCTGGAGATGCACGCCAACGACCGCCTCGACCGCACCGAGGTGGGCGCCGGGGGCATCGTGGCCGCTGTCGGCTTCAAGAACACCCGCACCGGCGACACGCTCTGCGCCAAGGGCCACCCGATCCTGCTGGAGCAGCTGGAGTTCCCGGAGTCGGTGATCGACGTGGCGGTGGAGCCCAAGTCCAAGGCCGATCAGGACCGCCTTTCCAAGGCCCTCGGTGCGCTCGCCGAGGAGGACCCCACCTTCCGGGTGCGAACCGACACCGACACCGGTCAGACCATCATCGCCGGCATGGGCGAGTTGCATCTCGAGGTGATCGTGGATCGGATGCTGCGAGAGTTCAAAGTGGGCGCCACGGTGGGGCGGCCCCAGGTGGCGTACCGGGAGACGCTCACCGCCCCGGTCCTCAACCACACCTACATGCACCGCAAGCAGACCGGTGGTCTGGGCCAGTTCGCGGTCATCTGTGCCTCGATCGAGCCGCTGGGCTCCGGCGAGGACTTCGAGTTCGTGGACGAGGTCAGAGGCGGGGCGATCCCGAAGGAGTACATCCCGGCCGTGGAGTCGGGTATCCGGGGGGCTCTCACCACCGGCGTTCTGGCGGGTTTCGCCACCGTCGGTGTCCGCGTCATCCTGAACGACGGCAAGTACCACGACGTGGACTCCTCGGAGATGGCGTTCAAGGTGGCGGCCGTTTCCTGGTTCCGGGAGGCGGCGCACAAGGCCTCTCCCGTCCTGCTCGAGCCGGTCATGGCTACTGAAGTCGTGGTCCCCGAGCAGTTCCTGGGCGACGTCGTGGGCGACATCAACAGCCGCCGGGGGCGGGTGCTGGCGACCGAGCAGCGCGGTAGGAATCAGGTCGTCAACTCCACGGTGCCGCTTGCGGAGATGTTCGGATACGCTACCGACCTGCGTTCGCGCACTCAGGGTCGGGCTACCTACACCATGCAGTTCGACTCGTACCAGCAGGTGCCGGTGTCGGTGCAGGAGACGATCATCTCCCGCGTGCGCGGCGTCTGACCAACCGAAGATCCGGCTGCCACCGCGGACGCGCCGCGAGGCCGGATCACACGAACCCGTAAACGAACCGAATCTAGACGCAACCGAAACGGAGCATCAGGAGCGAGAAATGGCCAAGGAAGTCTTCCAGCGTTCGAAGCCCCACATCAATGTGGGGACCATGGGGCACATCGACCATGGCAAGACGACACTGACCGCCGCCATAACGCGGGTCCTGTCTCAACGCGATCCGGAGTCCACACAGTTCACGGACTTCGACTCCATCGACAAGGCTCCCGAGGAGCGCGAGCGGGGCATCACCATCAATGTCGCCCACGTGGAGTACGAGACGCCCAACCGGCACTACGCCCACGTCGACATGCCCGGCCACGCCGACTACATCAAGAACATGATCACCGGCGCGGCGCAGGTGGACGGGGCGATCCTGGTCGTCTCCGCCGCCGACGGGCCCATGCCGCAGACCCGCGAGCACGTGCTTCTGGCCCGCCAGGTGGGCGTGCCCCGGATCCTGGTGGCGCTGAACAAGGTGGACGCCGTCGACGATCCCGAGCTGTTGGAGCTCGTCGAGTTGGAGGTGCGCGAGTTGCTCGACGAGTACGGGTTCCCCGGCGACGACACGCCGGTCATGCCGGTGTCGGCGCTCAAGGCGCTGGAGGGCGATGCCGAGGCCGCCGACCAGGTGGTGGCCCTCATGGAGCAGGTCGACAGCTACGTGCCGGAGCCGTTGCGCGATGTGGACAAGCCGTTCCTGCTGCCCATCGAGGACGTGTTCTCGATCACGGGCCGCGGCACCGTGGTCACCGGCCGTGTCGAGCAGGGCATCGTCAACACCGGCGACAACGTCGAGATCGTCGGCATCAAGGAGACCCGCAAGACGGTCTGCACCGGTGTGGAGATGTTCCGCAAGATCCTCGACGAAGGTCGCGCCGGCGACAACATCGGCGCGCTGCTGAGGGGTGTCGGCAAGGACGAGGTGCAGCGGGGCCAGGTGCTGGCCGCTCCCGGCTCCATTACGCCGCACACCCACTTCGAGGCCGAGGTGTACGTGCTGACCAAGGCAGAGGGCGGTCGCCACAAGCCGTTCTTCGACGGCTACCGGCCGCAGTTCTACTTCCGCACCACCGACGTCACCGGTTCCATCGCGCTGCCCGAGGAGATCGAGATGTGCATGCCGGGTGACAACACCCAGATGACCGTCGAGTTGATCGCCCCCATCGCCATGGACGAGGGCCTGCGCTTCGCCATCCGCGAGGGCGGCCGCACCGTGGGTGCCGGCGCCGTCACGAAGATCCTGAAGTAGCCGGTCGTGGCCACGGGGCAGAAGATCCGGATCCGCCTCAAGGCGTACGACCACGAGGTCGTGGATCAGTCGGCGCGCAAGATCGTGCAGACCGTGAAGCGCACCCAGGCCGAGGTGCGCGGCCCGGTACCGCTGCCCACCGAGCGGCACCGGGTCACCGTGATCCGCTCACCCCACAAGGACAAGGACAGCCGCGAGCACTTCGAGATGCGCATTCACAAGCGGCTGCTGGACATCGTGAACTCCTCGGCCAAGACGGTGGACTCGCTGCAGCGCATCGACCTCCCGGCCGGGGTGGACATCGAGATCAAGATCCTCTGAGCGGCGGCCTCCCGGAAGGGCCGCGCCCAGACCGGTCGCCGCCTTCACCGCCGCACGGTGTCCGACTCAGGCCGGCCTAACGCACGACTCACCGTGACGGTCGTCGTCACCGTGACCCTCGCGGCCTCCGCCGTGGCGATTCCCGTGCTGCTCACGGGAGGTTCCACCGGCAGCGCCGATCAGCCGGCCCGTGCGCAGGCCGGCGAGGGCCCGGGGAATCCCCCCGGCCCCCCGGCCGCACCGCCGCCCGACCGCGCCGGCGTCGTGCACGAGCACGAGGACGGAACCATCCACACCCACCGCGACGGCGCCCCGGACTCCTGGACGGTGACCTACACCGGCGGCGGGACTTTCGTCCCGGAACGCCTCGACGTCGGGACCGGCGACGAGGTTGTGTTCGTGAACGAGTCGCCGATCCCGGTCTGGCCCGCCTCCAACATCCATCCCACCCACGAGGTCCTGCCGTCGTTCGACCCTCCGGAAGCGATCGCGCCCGGCGAGGCCTGGACCTATACGTTCGTGGACAACGGCTACTGGCGCTACCACAACCACATCGATCCGTCCGAGACCGGCCTGGTGGTGTCCAGCGGGAGCGCCGTCGAATCTCCGGACCCCTTGCGGCTGGAGCTTCCCGAGTTGCGGTTCGCCGCGGTTCCGGCCGGCACCGACGGCAGCGCCCTCTTCGACGACCGCGACGCTCTCGCCGCCTTCGTCGAGGCGCACGGCCCGGCCGCCACCGTCGCGGTCCTGAAGCAGACCGAACTCAGCGAGGGTCGCTACTGCCACGACGCGGCGCACGAGGCGGGCCGCGTCGCCTACGAGACGTTCGGTCCGGCGGCCTTCGTGCTCTCGGGCCACGAGTGCCAGGCGGGCGCGCTGCACGGCAGCATCGAGGCGCTGTTCGCCGACCGGGGAACGTCCCGCCTCGCCGAGGACGTGGCGGCGGTGTGCGCCACGGCCGCGAACCCCTTCCTGGCGCACCAGTGCCACCACGGCGTGGGGCACGGCCTGATGGCGTGGACCAGCTACGAGATCCAC
>JAPONU010000111.1 GCA_026713745.1 bacterium | reverse complement strand
GGCGCCTTCGAGAGCGTCAGGGACGCCAACGGAGTCCGGTCGCAACACCGAGTGCGATAGGGGGGAATCGATGGCCAGCGATCAGGGGCCTGCACCGGGGACCGCGGAGTTCAGCGACGAGAGCTACGTTGAACTCCCGACTTGGCGACGGGTTCTGGCATTCCTTGACAGGAACTCGGTGTGGGTGCTGCTGGCCATTGCCGTCCTCGCGGCGTCGCTGCTGACTCAGTTCGAGATCCTTCAGAACATTCTCAATCTGGGCGCGGCGGTCTCCTCCCTGGGCATGCTCGCCCTGGCACAGACCGTGGTGCTGCTGACCCGGAACTTCGACCTGAGCACCGAAGCGAACATGGTCTTCGGCGCGGTGCTGGCCGGCGTCCTCATCTCGCCGGTGACCATCCTCGGCGAGGGCACGGCCGATCAGTTGAACCTCGGGGGGCGCGGATGGTCCACAGGTGCCGTGCTCCCGATCCTGCTCATCGTCTGCACAGCGGTGGGGCTCACCAACGGCTTGCTCATCGTGAAGCTGCGGATGAACAACTTCATGGTGACGCTCGGCATGTCCATCCTCCTTTACGGACTCACGCTCGTCGTGGGCGTGGGACGGCAGCTCACCACCATCCCCGAGGCCTTCCGCTGGTTGGGCAAGACCCGGATCCGCATCGGGGAGGATCTGAGGTTCCCCATCTCGGCGATCTTCCTGATTCTCGTCTTCCTCTTCGCCCACTATGTGCTCACGCGCACGGTGTACGGACGTCGCATCTACGCCGTCGGCAGCAACCGCGACGCGGCCCGGGCAGCGGGCGTCAACGACGGCAACGTGATCATCGGTGCCTATGTGGTGTCGGGGCTGCTCTGCGGGATCGCGGCATGGCTGCTGGTCGGGAGGCTCGGCGCCGCCCAGGCTGGGATTTCCGCCGACGCATTGTTCACGTCCTTCGCCGCAGCCGTGATCGGCGGCGTTGCGTTGGGCGGCGGCAGGGGCAAGATCCCCGGTGTGTTCGGCGGGCTGCTGTTGATGGGCACCATCACGAACGCCCTCAACATCTCGAACGTGGAAGGCAAGTGGATCCCGGTGGCGAACGGCCTCGTCATCCTGTTTGCGATCTTCATCGACGGCCTACGGAACATTCGTGCCGCCCGGGTGAGCGGCGCCTGATCCCGTGGCGGGAGCCGCCACCCGACCGGCGCCCTGGCACGACCCCGAACGAGTGCTGCTCGGCGTCAACCTCTGGAGCATGCACACGACTTGGGCCGATCTGCTCGCGGCGGCGCTCCGTGCCGACGACCTGGGCTACGACACGCTCTCGACGTCGGACCACGTCCTGGCATGCGTCGGCGAACAGGGCCCGGTCTTCGAGGGCTACTTGAGCCTCGCCGCCTGGGCGCAGGCGACATCCCGGGTCCGGCTGGGATTGCTGGCGACGGCAAACACCTTCCGGGAGCCGACACTCCTCGCCAAGATGATCACCACCCTGGACCACATCAGTGCCGGGCGAGCCTTCCTCGGCGTCGGCGCCGGCTGGTTCGAGGCGGAGCACACCGGTTACGGCTTGCGCTTCGGGGCCGGCCCCGGCGAGCGGCTCGATTGGTTGGGCGAGGCCCTGCCGCTGCTTCGCTCGATGCTCGCAGGCGAACCTGCAAGAGCCACCGCCGGCCGTTACCGACCGGCGGATGCCCGCAACGATCCCCGGCCGGTCCAGCAACGCATCCCCATCGTGGTGGCCGGCGACGGCGAGCGCGTCACTCTGCGGCTCGTCGCCCAGTACGCCGACGCCTGCAACTTCGGGTTCCATCACGGGACGGACGCTCTGGCGCGCAAGGAGCGGATCCTGCGAGAGCACTGCGCGGACGTGGGTCGCGACGAGGGCGAGATCGCCCGCACCACCGAGATCCGCGTCGTGATCATCCGTGACACCCGGCGCGAAGCCGACCGTGCCTACGCCGCGCTGCGCGAGCTCAACGGTGACGCCCCGATCTGGCCGGACCAGCCGGTGGGGACGCCCGACGACGTGTTCGAGAAGCTCGAACCGATGGTGGCGCTGGGGTTTCGTCACCTCATCTGCGGGTTCCCGTACCCGCACGACGCCGAGTCGATGGTGCGCCTCCGCAGCGAGGTGCTGCCCCGGCTCCAGGCCACCGCCTCCCGTTAGCAGAGCGCTGAGCAATCCATCCGCAGAGCCGACTGCATTCGTGGACCGTGGACTCCGGCCTTCGCCGGAATGACGCAGATGGTCGTCCGCAGCATTGCTCAGCAGGTTCTTGGCGATCAGTTCGGGCGGGGCGCGCCTGACACCCGGGGACCGGGCTGGAACGTTATCGGCAACGTCTTGAGGCCCCGCGGGCCGTTGCTCGGGTGCCACTCGAGGGTGTCGGTTGCGACCTGCAAGCTGTTCAGCCTCCTCAGCAGCGTGTTGAATGCGATGTCCAGTTCGACTTCGGCGAGCGGCGCACCCACGCAGAGATGGATGCCGAATCCGAACGCGATGTGCCGGTTGGGGTCGCGCCTGATGTCGAAAGCGCCCGGGGCGTCGAACACGCGCGGGTCGCGATTGGCGGCTGCCAGCATCAGCCGGAGGATCGAGCCCTCGGGAATGCGCACACCGCGGATCTCGGTGTCGGTGGCGCTCCGTCGCCAGTCCTGCTGGAACGGCGGCTCGTAGCGCAGCATCTCGGCGATCGCCGGCGGGAGGAGGGATGGATCATTTCGCAGCAGGCGGAGTTGGTCCGGATGCTGGTGAAGGCTCAGGATGCCCGTACCGATCACGTCGTCGATCAGCGCGTCGACCAGCGCCTGGACCCGAGGCCGGATCCTCTCCATGGCGCGCCGCGTGAAGAACCGCTTCGCGAGCGTCCGCACCAGCGCGTGATCCGGGGGATCCGACAGGTTGAAGCCGGGCTTCGTCCAGTACTCGTAGAACTGGCCGAACTCCACCCGGCGTTCCGGAGGCAGTTGCTCCATGAACAGCGTGTAACGGCCGGCGTTGACGAACCGGCGGGAGTCCCGCAGCACGTCGACCACGTCGTCGTAGCGGGTGACGAGAAAAGCGTTCCACCCCTGCGACCAGTAGACGGGGTGTCTCTCACGCAACTCGTCGTAGAGCGGGTACGGGTCGGAGACGAGTTCCAGCGAGGCGAGTTGGTCCTCGATCGTCGCGTCGACTGCCATGATCCCGGAAACTCAGTGAGCGGCGAAGGTGCGCGGCGTCGGATCGAAGGCGAGCGGCAGTGACGTGAACCCGCGCGGGCCCACGCTGGGAAGGCGTACCGGCGTCCCGGCCAGACGGACGTTCGGGAGCCGTCGCAGCAACCTCTCGAAGGAGACCTGCAGCTCGGATCTCGCCAGCACCTGACCGACGCAGTAGTGCGTCCCGAATCCGAAACCCAGATGGCGGATGTTGCCGCGCTCGATGTCGATGCTGTCAGGGTTCTCGAACTGCTGGGGATCGCGATTGGCCGCACCGAGGATGAGGCGGACCACCTGCCCCTCGGGGATCACCGTGCCGTCGATCTCGACCTCGGTGGTCGTCAGCCTGAACACCATCTGAAACGGGCATTCGTACCTGACGAGTTCTTCGACGGCGTCTCTCGTCAGGCCGGGGTCATCGCGCAACAACTCCAGCTGATCCGGATGGTCCAGCAGCGCCATCATGCCGTTGCCAAGCATGTTCGTCGTCGTGTCGTCCCCGCCTGTCACGAGATCCACGCACGTGGAGACCAACTCGTCCGCGCTCATCACATCGCCGGCTTCATCGGCGGCAACGAGGCTGGACAGCACATCGCCTGTCGGGTTGGATCTGCGCTCCTCGAGCAGATCCAACAGCCACCCGCGTAGAGACATCAAGCCGGCCTGGCTCCTCCGCATGACGTCGACGTCGAGGCCGCCCGGTCCCAGGAACTCCAGGTATTGATTCGTCCACTCCCGGAATTGCACCCGCTCTTCCGGCGGCAACCCCACCAACTCGCTGACGGCTATGGCGGGCAGGGGCACGGCAAAGTCGGGCGGCAGATCGGTGCGTCCAGTCTCTGTGACCTCGTCGAGCAGGGAGTCGGCCAATGCCTCGACACGTTTCCGCATCCTGGCGAGGGAATCGGGCGTCAGGGCCTTCGCCACGAGGCGACGGATGCGGGTGTGGTCGGGCGGGTCCTGCTGGCTGAAACCACTCGTCGTCCAGTAGTCCGCGAACGACGACAACTCCTGCCTGTTCTCCTCGGGGATCGCCTCCATCCAGGTGGCATAGACGCGGTTCTGGAAGCGAGCCGGACTGCGAATGGCTTCATCGACATGCTCGAAGCGGGTCAGGAGCCAACAATCCCAAGCATCGCTCCAGTACACCGGCGCCTCCTCCTGCAGTCGCCGGTACACGGGGAACGGGTCCTCCATGAATTGCGTCGAGACCAGTTGCTCATCGATTGTTTCCACGTTCGGCTCCCTCGAGACTGGCCGGCGCCTCAGCCGGGTGAGACGGTCACCGTCTGGTTGGCCTCGACATCGCTCACGATCGTCACCGACCCGTCCGGCCACTCCACACGCACCTCATCGACCCGCTCCACATCGCCCAGGCCGAAGTGGGCAGACCTCTCGCTGCTGGTCAGGTAGTGCGCGCACGAGACGATCCACCGGTGGATCCGGAGGTCTCCGGCGGACACCGTCACCCGGCTGCCCAGCCCGTGCGGCGCGATCCCCTCGGCGCCCGTCGTGTCGAGGAACACCCGCAGCCAGTTGGCGGCCGGGCCGCTGAGGTCGTTGCGGTAGAGGCGGAAGTCGCCGGCCGGTGAGGTGAGGGCCACGTCCTGGTCGCCGTCCTCGTCGAAGTCGAAGTGCAGCAGGCCCAGACCCTGGATGTCATAGCTGAGTTGCGCGGGAGTGGCCACGTCAGTGAACGTGCCATCGCCCCGGTTGATCCAGAGCTTGGCGCGCTCATCGGTGTACTCCGGGCGATGCCAGCCGTTGGTCTCGATGATGTCGACCATGCCGTCGTGGTTGAGATCCACCCCGGCCACGCCCCACCCCCAGCCGCCGTCATCGACACCGGCCGATGCCGCCGACTCCTCGAAGGTGCCCGAGCCACGGTTCAGGTAGAGCTTGTTGCCGTCGCCGTAGCCCAGGCCCGCTTCGTCGAAGATCGCCGTCACGTACCAGTCCGGACGGCCGTCCCCGTCGAAGTCGGCCACCGCGTTGCCCATTCCGGCCCACGTCTCATCGGCACCGGACGCGGCGGTCTGCTCGCTGAAGGTTCCGTCGCCGTTGTTGACGAAGTACCTGCTGGTCCCGAAGTCGGCGGCGATGAGAACCTCCGGATAGCGGTCACCGGTCATGTCCGCGAGGCAGGGCGCGAAGCCGCGGATGCCGTCGTCGATGATGCCTGCCGTCTCGGTCACGTCGGTGAACGTGGCGTCGCCGTTGTTCATGAAGAGCCGGTTGCCGAGCGATCCGTCCTGCCAGCCCGTGACCAGCAGGTCGAGGTCGCCATCCAGGTCGACATCGCCGAAGGCCGACCCGAAACCGTCTCCCGCCGTCGGGCTGGCAACGGCCACGCCGGCCCGGGCAGCGACCTCCTCGAACGTGCCGTCACCGCGATTGCGATAGAGCCGGTGGTGACCCGGCGAGGCAAGCCCGGGCATGCCGTGGCTGGTCACATGGAGGTCCGTCCACCCGTCCCCGTCGAAATCGGCAGCCGAGGCACCGGAGCCGAGATGCTCCAGGGCGACACCCGCCTGTGACCCCACCTCCGAGAAGGTCCCGTCGCCGTTGTTCCGGTACAGGCGGTCGGGACCGGCGTCGGCGCTCACCACGAACAGGTCCTGCCAGCCGTCGCGGTCGAAGTCGAGCACGGCCGCTCCCCCGCGCATCGGCTGCGTTGCCTTCGCATTGGCGGCGGGGTCCATGAGATCCGGCATGCCCTGCGGTTCGGAGGGGGTCCCTTCTGCTCCCTCGACCGGCGCCGGCGGAGGCGGCGGGGTCCGAACCAAGTCGATTCCCGCCTCCCCGGCGACGTTCGAGAACGCCAACTTGTTGCCCGCCGGGTCTTCCCAGCCGCGTGCGGGCGCCGTGCCGGCATCATCGTCCGAGCAGGCCGCGGCGACGAGCGACACCGTCAGTGCCAGAGCCAGGATCAGCCGGTGCAGAGTCATAGCACTATGACCCTCCCCCCTTCGCCCCTAGGCACGACGATCTCCATGCCACGAGGCACCAAACCCTACCCCTGCTCGCATGTCCGCCGCCAGCGCTCCGCAGGCGCGGCGCACGCCGGCTGCGTCATGGTGCGTACACCCCGACCTGCGACAATGCGCACGGCTATCGTGGGCCCGGCGTCCACCTCCAAGGGAGACGACCCGACCGAGAGGCTCTCCGAATGGCCGATTTAACTGGGAAGGTCGCGCTCGTCACCGGAGCCGGGCTGGGTATCGGGCAGGCCAGCGCGCTCGCCTTCGCCGCCGCTGGAGCGCGGGTGGCCGTCGTCGACATCGACGGGGAGGCCGCGGCCGGTACCGTCGCCACGGTCGAGCAGCAAGGCGCGGACACTCTCTTGATCGAAGCCGACGTCACGAAAGCGTCCGACGTCGAGCGCATGGTCGCCGTCACCGTCGAGATCCTCGGCAGCCTCGACTTCGCGCACAACAACGTGGGGAGCCTGGGGACCCGCGCACCGATCCACGACTACCCGGAGGACATCTTCGAGAGCGTCACACGCGTGACGCAGACCTCCATGTTCCTGTGCATGAAGTACGAGTTGCGTCACATGCTGAGGCAAGGCGCCGGGGCGATCGTGAACACCTCCTCGGTGGCGGGTTTCATCGGGCTACCCGGGGAATCGGCGTACGTGGCAGCCAAGCATGCCGTGCTCGGACTCACCAGGACCGCGGCCCTCGAGTACGCCGACCACGGCATCCGGGTCAACGCCGTGTGCCCCGGCGTGATCCGCACTCCGATGACGGAGTTCTTCCTCGACGGGGACCCCGAGGCCGAGCGAGCCGCGGTGGCCCGGCACCCCATGGGGAGGCTCGGGGAGCCGGCGGAGATCGCCGACGCCGTCGTCTGGTTGTGCTCCGACGAGGCGTCGTTCGTGACCGGACATCCCCTCGTGGTCGACGGGGGTCACCTGCTCTAGCAGGCTCGAGGCACACCTCCGGCCGCTACCAGAAGAACGCTCCCCCGTTCGCGTCGAAGGCCTGGCCCACGGAGTAGTTGGCATCGGCAGACGCCAGGAAAGCGACCATGTTCGCCACGTCGTCGGGCGTCTGGTAACGCCCGACGGGGATCAACTCGAGTACTCGTTGGCGCACGTCCTCGTACGTCTCCCCGCTCTCGGCGGCGACGTCGCGGTGTATGGCTCGCAGCATGTCCGTGTCCACGATCCCGGGGAAGACGGCGTTCATGAGAATGCCGTGTGGGGCGATCTCCTGACTCATCTGCTTGATGAGCCCCATGGCAGCGTGCTTGCTGGAGACATAGGCGGCCACGTGCGTGTCACGGAACGACGGGAGAACGCCGGCGGTGGAGACGATGGTGATGATCCTTCCCCCGCCGCCCTGATCGATCATCCGGTGAGCGGCGGCCTGCGAGCAGAACAGCACCCCCTTGGCGTTAACCGCGAAATGGCGGTCCCAGTCGTCCTCGGTGATGTCGATGGCCGGGGACGTGCTCAGGACGCCGGAGTTGTTGACCATGATGTCCAGAGAGCCGAAGGCCGCAACCGTCTGCGCCACCATCCGATCGACCTGTGACCTGTCGGTGACGTCGGTCGGCACCGAGATCGCACGCCCGCCGTCGTCCTGTATTTCGGCAGCCACCGCATCGCCGGCAACGGCGTCGATGTCGGCGACGGCCACCGCGGCGCCCTCGGCGCCGAGCCGGTGCGCGATCCCGCGGCCGATGTTGCGGCCTCCACCGGTGACGATGGCGCCCTTGCCCTCCAATTCGTAGATGGGCATCGCTACCTACAGGACCAGCCGCCGCACCCGGCGCCGCCGCCATGCAGTCTGGACTTGGTGGTCAGTCGAGGTGCCAGCCCGAGGTGCCGTCGACCTCGACCCAGTCCGCTACTTCCTGCTTGATGTCCGCCAGGTCGGTCGTCCAATTGCCGGCGATCAACCAGAAGATGTGGAGCATCTCGTCGCCCGTGTAGAACGTGTGCTCGGTGCCCGCGGGGCAATACACCGTATCGCCCGGCTCGACATCGATGAACTCTCCGTCGGCGTAGTACTGCGCGCGCCCCGAGATGATGTAGAACGCCTCGTCCTGATCGTGCACGTCCACATGGCCCTCGGTGTTGCCCGGGGCAAGCCACACCTGGCCTGCGGAGATCTTCGTGTCGGGCCCGAACGTCTCATCGGTGATCTGGAAGACGTCACGGAACATGCCGTTGGCCATCTCCAGCATCGGCACATCTGTCACCTTCATGACCAAGCTCTGCTCTGCCATCTTCAACCTCCGTCTGCTCCCCACCGGCAGCACCGTCGCGAGCCCGAACTGGCTCTCAGGCCCCCCTCACCTCTAGTTCTACCACGTCCCGAGGATCTGCTTCGCCGCGACGACGATGTGCCGCGGGGTCAATCCGTGCTTCTCCAGCAGCGCCTCGTTCGGTGCCGACTCGATGTTGACGTCGCGCACGCCGACCCGGCGCAGGAGGGTGGGCCGCTGCTCGGAGAGGACCTCGGCCACCGCCCCTCCGAGTCCGCCGATGATCGAATGGTCCTCGCACGTCACGACAGCCCCGGTGGCGGCGGCCTCGACGACGGCCGCCTCGTCGAGAGGCTTGATGGTGTGCAGATGGAGGTGGTGCACGCTGACACCCTCGGCCTCGAGAAGTTCGGCGGCTCTGGCCGTGCGGAACGTCTGCACACCGGTGCTGATCAGGGCCACATCCGATCCGCGCCGCATCACCACACCGCGCCCGACGGAGAAGTCGTGGGCGTCGCCGAACAGGACGGGGCTGGCGTCACGGGTCAGCCTCATGTACACCGGCCCCGGCACCTCCTCCGCAGCAGCGAAGGTCGCCTTGCGGGTCTCGGTGGCGTCGGCGGGGGCCAGGACCGTCATGTTGGGCATGGTCCTGAACACGGCCAGATCCTCGATGGCCTGGTGCGTCTTCCCGGTCCGGCTGGTCAGGATTCCCGAGTAGCCGCCGATGACGATGGCATGCAACTTCGTCTGGCCGATCGTGACCCGGATCTGGTCGAGGTCTCGATTGGTGGCGAAGGCCGCGAACGTCGTCACGAACGGGATCAGACCGGTCGTCGCCAATCCCGCCGCCACGCCGGCCATGTTCTGCTCTGCAATGCCCATTTGGAGGAACCGGCCCGGGTGTGCATCCGCGAACATGTCGACCCGGGTGGCGTTGCCCAGATCACCGTCCAGAACGACCACACGATCGTTCACGTCGCCGAGTTCCACGAGAGCCTCCCCGAACGCCACGCGTAGCGGGATCTCGACGCCCACCCCGGCTCCCGAGGTCATCGCCGACCCGTCAGTGCGCGACGGTTCACGACCGCCTCATACCTGGAGTTCGGCGAGAGCAAGCGCGAGTTCCTCGTCGGTGATCGGCTTGGCGTGCCACAGGTAATCCCCCTCCATGAACGACACACCCTTCCCCTTGACGGTGTGGGCAATCAGCATCGTCGGCCGTCCCGTGATGGATCTCGCTTCATCGAGGGCGGCAACGATCGCCCGGAGATCGTGACCGTCCAGCTCGATGACGTGCCAGCCGAATGCTCGCCACTTCCCAGCAGGGTCCTCGAGGGGATTCATCCGCTCCTCGGGTTGCTTGCCGGCCTCGGCCCAGCCGTACTGCTGCAGACCGTTCCAATCCAGGATCGCGACCAGGTTGTCGACCCTGTAGCGTGCCGCCACCATCGAGGCCTCCCAGATCTGCCCCTCCTGGGACTCGCCGTCACCGATCATGACGTACGTCCGGTAGTCCTTCTTCGTGAGCTTGGCGGCGAGCGCCATCCCCAATCCCGGGGAGAGACCCTGGCCCAACGAGCCGGTGGACATGTCGACTCCCGGGGTCTCGCGCATGTCCGGGTGGCCCTGCAGGCGGGAGTCGAGTTGATCGAAGGTCAGAAGCTCTGCTCGCGGAATGTACCCCCGCTCGGCGAGTGTGGCGTACAGGGCGATCGACGAGTGACCTTTGGAGAAGATGAAGCGATCGCGGTCCGGCCAGGACGGATTCGCCGGATCTATCCTCAACTCGTGGAAGTAGAGCACGCACAGCAGGTCGGTGGCCGACAGCGGTCCGCCGATATGACCGGCTCCGGCATGGTGGATCGTGGTAACGATCGAGCGTCGTACCGATGTCGCCACGCTCCGCAGGAGGTCGAGATCGGGAGACGCCCCAGGAGTCATGGAAAGAGTTGAGCCCCGGTCTCGGCATCGGCCACCGAGATCGCCCGGACCGGGCAGTTGGCCGCCGCCTCCAGAACGAGTGCCTCGGGATCGCCCCCCGGGTCCCGCACCGTTGACTGGTTGAGGTCGTCGATGTCGAAGGTGTTCGGCGCGACCACGGCGCACATGGCATTGCCGTCGCATGCGGTCCGATCGACGGCTACGCGAAGCTGCCGGGCCACCCGAGACCGGTCCTCGCCGGCCGCGATCCGCTCGAGAGGGCTAGGCCGGCTGGATGAACTCGATGGTCGCCCCGTCGATCGTGCGCATGTAGACGATCCTGGCACCCTTCGCAGGACCGGCCGGAACCTCCACCGGGCTGTCGCTGACGGGGCGGGCGCCCAGCGCAACGGCGCGTGCCCAGATGGCATCCAGGTCCTCGACCTCCATGCAGAAGTGGACGTTGCCCTCGTTGGCGGTGTCGTCGTCGAGAGGACTGCCGTCACGGTTGAGGTAGTGCACCAACTCCAGCACGGCGTCGCTGCCAGGGATGTCGATCCAGGCGGCATCGATGGCCACGCCGGGATGGCCCACGATCACACCGATGTGTGGCTGGTCGAGCAGGCGCTGAGAGTTCGCCTTGACACCGAACAGTGCCTCCCAGAATCGCAGTGATTCCCCGAGGTCGCTGACGGTCATACCGATGTGATGCAGCCGCTGGCCGGCGGTAGTGGTCGGCTCGGCGTCGGATTGCACGGTGGATGTCATGGCCCCCCCTAGTCCGGGTGAACGTGGTATCCGGAGATGTTCACCCTGGTCCTGTAGAGCATATGCCCCGCCGTGACGTAGAGAGTGCGCATATCGCGACCGCCGAAGCAACAGTTGGTGATCACGTCCTGCGGGATCGGGATCCGGTCCACGAGTTCGCCCGACGGCGTGATCACGTAGACGCCCGGCGGATTCTGGGTCGTTTCCCCCGGACCCCGCGGGGTCAGGATTCCGGCGCAGACGTACAGGTTGCCTGCCACGTCGAGTTCCATCCCGTCGCCCCCGCGGCCGGGTGCGAAGTCGTAGACGGGCCACCGGTCGACGGCGTTGCCGTCGACGTCGAGAGCGAAGGCCCAGACCATCCGGCGCCCGCCCATCGCATGGTTCGAGTCGATGACGTAGAGCACGCCGTCGTCCGGCGTGATCGCCAAACCGTTGGGCTTCTCGACATCAGGCTGCCCGATGATCCGAGTGAGGGTTCCGTCGGTGTCGATGCGGTAGACGCCCTCGATGTCCATCTCGAGATCGGATCGATCGGGGTCGTAGCGGGGATCCGTGAAGTAAAGCCGACCCTGCGTGTCGACCGTCACGTCGTTGGGGCTGTTGAGTCGGCTCCCCTCGTACCGATCCGCCAGCACCTCGACCTCACCGGTCGCGATGTCGGTGCGGGTGACCCGCCTCCGGCCTCGGGGGCCATGCTCTGCTCCCTCACACGTGACAAGGCGGCCCTGCCGGTCAAAGACATTGCCGTTAGCCCGTCCCGCATCCTCCCGGAAGATCCCAAGCTCCCCGTCGGCGGGGAGCGTCATGATCCGGTTCCCCCGGATGTCGGAGAAGTACACCGTGCCGTGCGCATCGACCGCGGGGCCCTCGAGGAACGACACGAAGGTCGCAGCCTCGACTGGTGTGCCCGCGGAGGATCCTCCGATGCGCTCTGAGTCCATCTGGAGTCCCTCAGCTGGCCCGAACGGGACGACTCAGTCGAGCGATTCGTAGATCGCCTTCTGTGACTCCGCCAGTAGGTCCAATGCGGCACCCCGGATCAGCCGATCGAAGTGCGGCGTCTCGAGGTGCGCGTCGAACGCCGCCTCGTCGTCGTATTCCTCGTAGAGGAAGAACACATCGGGATCGTCCTCCGACCGGCTGACGAAGAATTTCCGGCAACCGGGCTCCTGCCGGGCCAGCGGAGCGAACTCCTTCTGGATCTCGGCTATCCGGTCACCTCGTCCTGCTTTGGCGGTCCATTCCACCGCGAGGACGTATCCCATCGATCCTCCTCAGAGTTCGGCTCGCTGCCGGAATGCGTGCCCCGACCGTCTCGATGACCGCCCGAGCCCGACCCGCTGCTGCCGCTCGATTCTGCGGAGTCAGGGTTCTCGACCGAACCCAATGACTCAGTCTGAGTGTAGGTGCGAGGCCCGGTCACTGCTGATCGCCGGAGTCCTCCCCCGGCTTCTGGAGCGGCACCCCCGCCAGGTCGAACTCACTCACCACCCCAGCCTGGGAGAGGCATCGATCCCGGCCGTCGCCGGGATGACGCCATTAGGCCGACCAGTCGAGCTCCGATGGGTCGATCGCCACCTCAGCGTCGGCCGCGGCCGACTCGTAGATGGCGTCGGTGATCACTTGTGTCATCAGCGCCTGCTCACCGGTGACCGGAGCCTCGCGCCCGGTTCCGATGGCGTCGACGGTCGCCGCGATGAGAGCTGCAACCGACGGCGGGAATGAAACGTCACTGACCGTCTCCGGCGGGAGCAGCTCGATGATCTCACCGTCGCGCTCGCCGCGGATCGAGGGCGGGTCGAAGACGGCTTGGGCAGTCTCGCCGATGGCATCGAGGCTGTAGTCCCACGAGGGTGAGCCGTTGGCGTCGGAGGGAATGTTGTCGATCCAGCTCCCCTGCAGCGTCATCCAGAAGCCGTCTTCGAACCGAAGATGCGCCGACAGCAGATCGTCCACGTTGTAGCGAGCCGCACGGGCCGCGTCGGGAGCCGTCAACCCACGCTTTATCGGGAACAGTTGGGCTGCGCCAGCTGAGGCGGTCAGAGGCCGAGGGAATCCCGCAAACCACAGCGCCAGGTCAAGGAAGTGCACCGCCGTGGCGGCCAGCGCGCCACCTCCCGAGAACTCCTTGCGGTAGTGCTCGCCCCACCAGGGGATCTGTGACGACTTCGCCCAGGCGTGGGTATACCGCGGGCGGCCCAGAATTCCCGAGTCAACGTGGCGCTTGATGATCTGCGCGTTGGGAGTGAACCGCATGTTAAAGCCGATCGCGAGCATCCGGCCGGCAACGGACGCCGCTCTCAACATCTCTCGCCCTTCGGCGGCGTCGAGCGCTAGCGGCTTCTCGCACAGCACGTGAGCGCCGGTGGCGAAGGCGTCCACCGTCATGCACATGTGGTGCACCGGCATGGTGCAGACCGTCACGAGATCGAGATCGTGTTTCTCGAGCAGGTCGCGATAGTCGGCGTACCCGTAAGCAACTCCGTGAGTCGATCTCACCTCATCCAGACGGGCGGTGTCGGTGTCGCAGACGGCGACGACCTCGACGCCGTCGACGGCCTGCAAAGACTCCACATGAAGTCGACCCTGAAAGCCGCACCCGATCACTCCAGCCCTCATCGATCCCCCGCTCCCTCGTTCGGCCGGTGGCCGAGGCTATGCCAGGTCGAGGCGTTGGGCGAGGCCGATTCGCTGGAGCTTTCCGGTGGGGCCCTTGGGGAGCTCGTCGCAGAAGACGATCCGGCGGGGGACCTTGAAGGCGGCCAGCGAGCGCGACACGTGGTCCCGCAACTCTGCCTCTGTCACGTCGACGCCGGCGGCCGCCACGACAGCTGCGGCCACCTCCTCGCCGAGCTTGTCGTGCGGCATGGCGAAGGTGACGGCCTGGACCACGGCCTCGTGGCGCAGCAGGACCTCGTCCACCTCCAGAGGTGAGACTTTCTCGCCGCCGCGGTTGATCTGCTCCTTCAGCCGGCCGGTCAGGAACAGGTAGCCGTCGCCGTCGAGGTAGCCCTCGTCGCCGGTGCGGAACCAGCCGTCGGTGAAGGCCGCCTCGTCGGCATCGGGGTTGTTCTCGTAGCCGTCGATCACGGTGGGCCCCTTGATCGACACCTCGCCGCGGGTGCCGGGGGCCTGCGGGCGACCCACTTCATCGAGGATCGCCAGGTCGATGCCCGTCGGGACGCCCACCGAGCGGATCTTGGCCTCGCCGGGAGGCAGCGGGTTGGCGCACATCTGGTGGGTGGCCTCGGTCATGCCGTACGCCTCGATGACCGGCACACCGAAGAGCTGACGGAGATCGTCGAGGACCGGCGCCGGCAGCGAGGCCGACGACGACCGCACGAAACGCAGGCCTGCCGAGCGAGCCTCGCCGGCGTGGCGTGCCGAGCGGGCCAAGACCATTTGGTGCATGGTCGGGACCGCCGTGTAGTAGGAGGGCCGCAGCTCACGCAGTTGGGAGAAGAATCCGAAGGCGTCGAACCCCCCGGTGCAGGCCACCGAGGCACCCACCGAGAGCGGCGCCAGCAGGCCCGCCAAGAGGCCGTGGATGTGGAACAGGGGCATGACGTTCAGTGACCGGTCCGCCGCCGTGAGGTGCAACGACTCGGCGATGCCAGCGGCGGAGCGACACAGGTTGCGCTGGCGTAGCGGCACGATCTTGGGCCGAGAGGTCGTGCCTGAGGTGTGGAGCACCAGCGCCACGTCATCGGCGCCGGGAGCGGCGCTCCCGCCAGAGGGCGGACCCGTTCTCGTCCCGGGCTCAGGAACCAACTCGAAGGTCTCCAGGGTGCCTTGCATCTGCAGCCTGAGGACGTTCTCGCTGGCGGCCTCACCGGCGGCCTCGCCGCCGCTCTCCCCGGTGATCAGGACGCTCGCGCCGAGATCCTCGAGATAGAAGCGCAACTCGTCGGCGCGGTAGCGGGGGTTCAGCGGTGCCGCGCAGCCGGTGATCGCAGCAGCGAGGAACGCCATGGCGGCAGCCGGGCCGTTCGGCACCACGATGGCGATGCGGTCCTCTTTCCCCACGCCCAGAGCGCGCATCCGGTAGCGGAGGCTCGCAATCGTGGCGCGCAACTCGTCATACGACAGCGATGACCCGTCCTCGGCAAGCACGGCCGGCCCACCACCCGAACCCGCGCTCAGCAGATCCCAGACCACCTCAGGCATCTTGGGCGGCCCCGAGGCGGCGGTTCAGCAGGGTGACCAGGGCGTAGACGGACGAGATTGTCGGCGTGGGAACACCGGTGAGTTCGCCCAGTTCGACGAAGACGCCGACGAGTGGATCTACCTCCAGGGGGCGACCGGCCTCGGCGTCCTGCAGCATCGACGTCTTGTGCTCCCCCACCCTCTCGGCGCCGGCGATGCGTTGCTCCACGGTGAAGCGGATCCGTACATCGAGTCCGCGGGCGATTTCGAGCGCTTCGGTCATCATGTCCGCGGCCAGGTTCCGCGTGGCCTCACTGCGGCAGATCCCGGCGAGCGTGGCGCCGGTCAGAGCGCTGATCGGGTTGAAGGCGAGGTTGCCCCAGGCCTTCACCCAGAGGTGCGCGCGGATATCGGTGAGCACCCGTGAGGTGAAGCCCGCGTCACTGAACAACGCGGCGATGGCAGCAGCGCGTTCGGTCCGGGTGCCGTCCAGTTCGCCCACCGGGAAGCGGTCACCCTCCACGTGCCGGATGACACCGGGCGCGACCTTCTCCGCCGCCGGGTAGGCGATGCAGCCAACGATCCGTTCAGCGGGCACGGCCGCGGCCACCACTCCGTCGGGATCCAACGTCTGCAGGCGCCGACCGTCGTGGCGACCGCCATGGCGCTCGAAGTACCACCAGCCGATGCCGTTCTGCACCGGTACCACCACGGTGTCGGGTCCGTACAGCTGCCCCAATCGGTCAGCCACCGCAGCTATCTGATGCGCCTTGAGCGCCAGAATCACCACCTCGTGCGGACCGAGGGCTGCGAAGTCGTCAGATGCGGCAATCCCGGCTGCCACCAGCTCAGTGCCGTCGGCCTCGACGAGACGCAGACCGCTGCGGCGAATGGCGGCAAGGTGCTCGCCGCGGGCAACAACACTCACCTCTTGGCCCACAGCGGTCATCCGCGCTGCCATCAGGCCGCCGATTGCCCCCGCACCCACGACGCAGACCCGCATGCGCGCAGTTTGCCACGAAAAACGAAAGAACCCGTCCGGCGCTATGCGCGGGACGGGTTCATGCGAAAATCCGGCGGCGACCTACTCTCCCAGGACGTCTCCGTCCAAGTACCATCGGCGCTGGTGGGCTTAACTGCCGTGTTCGGGATGGGAACGGGTGTGGCCCCACCGCTGTGACCACCGGAGATCTGTCAACCGAGGTTCCCCTCGAGAACTCCACAGCGAGCACGAACTTCTTCCACAGAAGTGATTGAAACCAAGCCCTCGGCCGATTAGTACCGGTCAGCTGAACACGTTACCGTGCTTACACTTCCGGCCTATCAACGTGGTCGTCTGCCACGGGCCTTACCCGGTTATCCCGGTGGGAGATCTCATCTTGGAACAGGCTTCCCGCTTAGATGCTTTCAGCGGTTATCCTTTCCGCAGGTCGCTAACCAGCCATGCCCTTGGCAGGACAACTGGCACACGAGAGCTGCGTCCGTCCCGGTCCTCTCGTACTAGGGACAGCTTTCCTCAAATCTCCTACGGCTACAGAGGATAGAGACCGAACTGTCTCACGACGTTCTAAACCCAGCTCGCGTACCGCTTTAATGGGCGAACAGCCCAACCCTTGGGACGTGCTACCGCCCCAGGATGCGATGAGCCGACATCGAGGTGCCAAACCTTGCCGTCGATATGGACTCTTGGGCAAGATTAGCCTGTTATCCCCGGGGTACCTTTTATCCGTTGAGCGACGGCGCTTCCACACGCAACCGCCGGATCACTATGCCCAGCTTTCGCTCCTGTTCGACTTGTAGGTCTCACAGTCAAGCTCCCTTGTGCCATTACACTCGCCGCCTGATTGCCAACCAGGCTGAGGGAACCTTTGGGCGCCTCCGTTACCTTTTAGGAGGCGACCGCCCCAGTCAAACTACCCACCTGCCACTGTCTCCGGTCCGGATTACGGACCTGGATTAGGTGCCCAGCATACAAAGAGTGGTATTTCAAGATTGACTCCACACGGGCTGGCGCCCATGCTTCCCAGTCTCCCACCTATCCTACACAAGGTAGACCAAACACCAATATCAGGTTGCAGTAAAGGTCCACGGGGTCTTCTCGTCCTTCTGCAGCTAACGAGCATCTTTACTCGTACTTCAATTTCGCTGGGCCTATGGTTGAGACAGTGGGAAAGTCGTTGCGCCATTCGTGCAGGTCGGAACTTACCCGACAAGGAATTTCGCTACCTTAGGACCGTTATAGTTACGGCCGCCGTTTACCGGGGCTTAGGTTCGGAGCTTCGCCCTAAAGGGCTAACCCCTCCCCGTAACCTTCCGGCACCGGGCAGGCGTCACAGCGTATACATGGTCTTACGACTTCGCACGCTGCTGTGTTTTTAGTAAACAGTCGCTCTCCCCTGGTTTGTGCCACCTCTTAGAACTCCGGGCGCGAAGCCCTTCACTCGTAGAGGTCATCCTTCTCCCGAAGTTACGGATGCAATTTGCCGAGTTCCTTAACCATAGTTCACCCAATCGCCTTGGTATTCTCTACCTGCCCACCTGTGTCGGTTTGGGGTACGGGCACCATGAGAACTCACTAGCGGATTTTCTCGACAGCATGGGATCAATCACTTCACCTGTGGCGGTTCGGCATCACGTCTCGGGCTTGTTGGGGAGCGGACTTACCTACGCCCCGCCCTACACGCTTACCCCGGGTCTACCATCGCCCGGGTTGATCTACCCTTCTGTGTCCCCGCTTCGCTGGCGTCCCTGGTATGGGTCGGTTCGTCCGGCCCTCGAAAGGACCGGCATCCCCTTAGCAATACCAGTTCGGCCTTGGCGCGCTCATGGTGGTACCGGAATATCAACCGGTTGTCCATCGACTACGCCTCTCGGCCTCGCCTTAGGTCCCGACTTACCCTGGGAGGATTAGCCTTCCCCAGGAACCCTTGGGCTTTCGGCGGAGGGGTTTCTCACCCCTCTCTCGCTACTTATACCAACATTCGCACTCGACCACGCTCCACGTCCGTTCACACGGCCGCTTCACTGCTGAGATCGACGCTCCGCTACCGCTCCTGCCGTATGGCAGAAACCCGCGGCTTCGGCTCTGGACTTGAGCCCCGTTAAATTGTCCGCGCAGGATCACTCGACCAGTGAGCTGTTACGCACTCTTTCAAGGATGGCTGCTTCTAAGCCAACCTCTTGGCTGTCTGGGCGATCCCACCTCGTTTACCACTTAGTCCAGAATTAGGGGCCTTAGCCGGCGGTCTGGGCTGTTTCCCTTTCGACCCCGAAGCTCATCCCCCGGGGTCTCACTGCCGCGCTGTGGAGCCATGGCATTCGGAGTTTGGCTGGGTTCAGTAAGCTTGTAGGCCCCCTAGTCCATCCAGTGCTCTACCTCCATGGCTAAACACGCGACGCTGCACCTAAATGCATTTCGCGGAGAACCAGCTATCACCGGGTTTGATTGGCCTTTCACCCCTATCCACAGGTCATCCGCCCAGTTTTCATCCTAGGTCGGTTCGCGCCTCCACGGAGTCTTACCCCCGCTTCACACTGCCCATGGATAGATCACCCGGCTTCGGGTCTACGGCATGCGACTGTACGCCCTATTCAGACTCGCTTTCGCTCCGGCTCCCCCTCTTCGGGTTAACCTTGCCACATACCGTAACTCGTTGGCTCATTCTTCAAAAGGCACGCCATCGCGGCTCTGAGGCAAACCTCAGAACGACGCTTTGACTGCTTGTAGACCAGCGGTTTCAGGTACTATTTCACTCCCCTCCCGGGGTACTTTTCACCTTTCCCTCACGGTACTAGTTCACTATCGGTCGCCTACGTATACTTAGCCTTACGAGGTGGTCCTCGCAGATTCACGCCGGATTTCTCGGGTACGGCGCTACTCGGGATACTCGAACGGAGGCTGATCAGCTTTCGCGTACAGGGCTCTTACCTTCTATGGCGTGCCTTTCCAGTACACTTCCGCTAGCCGTCAGCTTTGTAACTCCGTGCCGGAACCGGTGTTCCGACGATCGAGTCCCACAACCCCGCACTGGCAACGCCACCGGGCTATTACACCAGTACGGTTTAGGCTCTTCCCATTTCGCTCGCCGCTACTCAGGGAGTCGCTATTGCTTTCTTTTCCTCGGGTTACTGAGATGTTTCACTTCACCCGGTTCCCTCTACCGGCCCTATGTATTCAGACCGGAGTGACACCAGATTAATGGTGCCAGGTTTCCCCATTCGGACATCCCCGGGTCGACACTCACTCGACAGCTCGCCGGGGCTTATCGCAGCCAGTCACGTCCTTCATCGGTAGTAGGCGCCAAGGCATCCACCGTTGGCCCTTAGTAGCTTGGGTTATCAGTACTTCTGCTCGACGCGTCTCGAAAGAGGCGTCGGCGGAAAAATGCTCGTGCTCGCAATGCAGTTCTCAAGGGGCCACCAAGGTCGTTCCGCTCTGCAGAACGTTGCCTCGGCTGGAGTGCCACGCGGGCACTCCCTCAAAACGGAAGAGAAGACGGGATACCAGTGCATCAACTGGGAGTCTCTCATTCATGGCCCGGTTGGGCCAGTAACAAGAGTGGTACTCCTTAGAAAGGAGGTGATCCAGCCGCACCTTCCGGTACGGCTACCTTGTTACGACTTCACCCCAGTCGCCAACCCCACCTTCGGCAGCTCCCTCCCTTACGGGTTAGGTCACTGACTTCGGGTGTTGCCGACTCCCGTGGTGTGACGGGCGGTGTGTACAAGGCCCGGGAACGTATTCACCCCGGCGTTGCTGATCCGGGATTACTAGCGACTCCGACTTCATGGAGTCGAGTTGCAGACTCCAATCCGAACTGAGACCGGCTTTCAGGGATTCGC
>JAPONU010000110.1 GCA_026713745.1 bacterium | reverse complement strand
GCCGCTGATGCCCGGGTCGCCCCAGCGGCGCACCCACGCCTACAAGAGATGCGGAACCACCAACCTCTACGCCGCCCTCGCCGTCGCCTCCGGGCGGGTGATCTCGGCGATGACCGCGCGGCACCGCTCAGAGGAGTTCAGAAGATTTCTGAACCTCATCGACCGCGAGGTCCCCGAACACCTCGACGTGCACATCGTCTTGGACAACGTCTCCACCCACAAAACCCCCACGATCCGGCGCTGGCTCCTGGCCCATCCCCGCTTCAGCTTCCACTTCACGCCCACCTACAGCTCCTGGATGAACCTCGTCGAACGCTGGTTCTCCGAACTGACCACCAAATGGCTCCACCGCGGCACCCACACCTCGACAAAGGAACTCCAAGACTCCATCAACACCTGGATCGACCACTGGAACCAGAACCCCAAACCCTTCACCTGGCACCGCACCGCCGACGACATCCTCGCAACCCTCGCCAAATACCTCACACGAATTAACGACACAAGACACTAGCCGGCGGCGCCGATTGAACCTCCCCGGTTATCGCGCAGTGATACGCCTCGGGTTTCGAGCTGTCTCCCTGCTTGATCTCAGGTCGTGGTGGGGCGTCGGTTCTCGCCTTCGGGAGTTGGGTCTGGGGAGTCGTGGGTGACTGTTCCGGCGAGGAGGCAAACGAATTGGTCTTCGTCGATGACTTGGATCTGGCTTCCTCCGGTGACGAGATCGAGGGCCTTGCGGTGCTTGCCGCTCAGCCCGGTTTCGCCGACTCTGCGCAGGTCGATTGTGCCGGCGACGAGATAGTCGGTGCGTTTGCTGACTGATCCGGTGGGCGCGGCTCCGGCGTCTACTGCTGCTTGGAATGCTTCGCGTCGGGGCATGCACTCCAGGGTGCCGGTGAAGGCGATCTTGGTGGCGTACAGCAGACCGTCGGGGTCGGGCTCGGCGCGGGGAGTGAAGTCCTTGGCGCTGAACGAGCGTGAGGATCCTCGAGCTGACGGGTGGGCGTTGGAGTACGGGCGGTAGGCGCTCGGATCGCAGCGGCCGAGACGGTATCCGTGCCGGGCGAGGAGTTCGGGATGGGTGGTGGTCCCAGACCTCGGGGAACGGGGGACTGTCCCCGGTGTCGGCGGGGCCGATTCCGTGCAGAGCCGTATTGAAGGGGTCGTAGCGGTTCCCGGGCGGGCGAATGAGCAGTCTGCGCGTGTCGACGGGGGAGCCCTGGTTGAAGATGACCACCCCGACGGCGCAGGCCGAACTGCGCTGGCTTGTGGCGGTCTCGAAGTCGATCGCGGCGAACGATCGACCCGAATCGCACGCAGACCAGTCTGTGGTGTCCATTGTCGTCCTCCGCGGCAGCCCTTTCTCAGTTTGAGAGGGACTATCTCGTCACGATCCTGCGGGAGCTGCCCAAGGCCCGCGCCGTTGCGGTGAAGGTTGCGGCGACGACGCCAGGCAGTAGCGAGGCCAGGCAGCCGGGTCGTTCGGCTACCGCTCTTGGCTCGGGCTCGATGTACTCGAGGATCTTGTCGTCGCGCCTCCACTGGTGGGAGCGCAGCCGTTCCAGTTGCGCGCCGATGCGCTGTAGGTCGTCGCCTGCGGCGTGCGCGAACGCCTCCTCGTTGTGGAACAGCCCGGCCTTGGTCAGATTGCCCGAGCCGACCAGCGCCGCCTCGACTGTGTCGGGGCGTCCGCGACGGCGGGGGCTCTCGGCCATGACGGCCCAGACCTTGAGGTGCGCCTCACAAGCGGGGCGGTCGTCTCGGCGCCTCTGGTACCACGTGAGGACCTGCACGTCGCCGCGGCGCAGGAACCCGATCGCCGTGTCGCGATCCTCCTCCGACATCTCCGCGAAGTGGTTGCGCCGCACGTGGCCGATGAGCAAGGTGACCGGACGGTCGCCGGCCCGTTCGGCCAACCAGGCGATGCCGGCGACACTGGCGTATCCCACCGCCACGAACAACTCGCCGCGAGGATTGGACCGAAGGAAGCCCTCGATCAGCGACGCAGCGGTGCGACCGTCAGGACCCGGTCGGTTCACGGGGCTGGAGACTATCCAGCGCTATCGCGAGGCAGTAGTGGTCTGTCCTGGGTTTCGCGGGGTCGACTTGCAAGGCGATGGCGTTCCGCCGTCGGGTTCGGCGGTTCTTGTAGTTGTGGTACCCGAAGGTGCTTCGCGATAGACGAAGCTGGCGGCACAGCAACCGCGACCTGTTGAGAGCAATTCTCGTTGGTTGGCGGTGAGAGCAGGCGAGAATCGTCAAACTATGAGGTCAGGTGCAACCTTGGCGAAGAGTCTCCAAGCCCCGTCGACGTCGAGGAGTCGGGCGCCTGCTGACTCGCAGGCGAGTGTGTCATCGAGCACCCAGTCCCACTTGTCAATGTGCCGGTTACTGACGAGCGCGGCTAGTTCATGGGGCGGCGGTGGCTCCTCGGCGAGAAGTCGGCGGAATGTCGCACCGACTTCGTCGACAGCAGTGCCGAGTATCTGAATTGCAGGGCCCTCGACGCTCGCCTCGAGGCCTTCGCCGAGTAGCGCGATTGTTGCCGTGAAGAGGGCGCGGTCGCCGGTCCATGGGAACAGCAGCACGCCCGCGTCGTCAGCGAGAATGGTCGTGTTGCGCAGCCCGAGTCGGTTGTACGCGCTTCGAGCTTCGGCGAGCAGGATGCGTGCGTTCGTGTTGAGCCACGGTGGGGTGTCGGTGCTCTGGTAGACGGCGACCATCTCCGTCCGCACACGATCCGACGTTGCGGCGGGAGAGCTAGCGAATTGTGGCGGGTTGCCGCCGCTGGATCGTTCGAGCTCGACGATGCGGGCCGAGGTGTCGATGCTGGTGACCTTCCAGCGTTTGCCGGCAAAGATCAGTAGTACTCCTTCGTAGAGCGGCTGGTGGATCGGAATCGTGCCGAGAGTCTTGCCTCGGGTCACGAGTCGCCATTCCTCCGCTGTCTGGAACGCGGTGTAGAAGCTGTAGTGGTTGACGTGGCGTTCGCCTGTCTCTCCGTGTAGGAGCAGCCCGTCGGAGGCTTGGACCAGCAGGTCTTGGGCGGCCATCGCTCGCAGGAGGCGCACGAACCGTGTCCGGTCGACGAGTTGGAAAGGTCCCGGTCCGCGAAGCGCGCGATGTAGATCGGCGGCGGTGGCGCCGCCGTGCTGAGCGATCGTCGACATGATCTGTTGGACCAGCGTCGAGTAGTTGAACCCGGGATCGTCGGGGGTCTCGAGCCACCTGTCGAGCATGAGACGCACCATGGCGGTGGCGCGCACGACGGCGCAGCGCAGTTCGTCGACGGGTCCTGCCCGCTCGTCGAGCTGTTTCTCGCTGACATAGAGGCGCAGCACGGCCGGATCGTCGCGGCGACCTGATCGCCCCAGTCGCTGACGGAGCGCAGCGACCGATGGTGGCGGTCCGACCTGGGCGACGCTTGTAACCGACCCAATGTCGATGCCCAACTCGAGCGTCGACGTGCATACCGCGGTCGCCGGCCGGGTGGTGTCCTTGAGTTGTTCCTCGACGGACTCGCGCACGTTCTTGGAGAGGTTGCCGTGGTGTGGCCAGAACTCGTTGGGTACTCGTTCGCTCTCGCAGCGGCGGGCGAGCAAGTCTGCATAGGTCTCGACGTCGCGGCGGGCGTTCGCGAACACGAGGTTGTCCTGGCCGCGGAGAGTCCGGAACAGATGGTCGGCGATCCCTGTCTGATCCCCAGAGGTTGATTCCTCGTCTCGCGTGTCGCGGCTGGCCTGAGCGGAAAGGGGCGCGTCGCTCGTGGACGTCCGCGGCGGAGTCGAGACGTAGCCACGGAGTTGCAGTTGAATCTCTTGGCCGTCGGAATCGGATTTGATGAGCACGACCTTCTCTGGTTCGGTCGGGCGAAGGAAGAGTGCAGCGCGCGCCATGTCGCCAAGGGTCGCGGACAGCCCGATGCGCGGCGGCCTGCGTCGAATTGCGAGGTCGACTCGGTTCATCAGCGACTGCAGTTGCGCGCCTCGCGGCGTCGCGAGGAAAGAGTGCAGTTCGTCGATCACGATGTATCGCAACGCTCCGAAGAGGCCCGGCACCAGGGTTCCGCGGAGCACGAACATTGCCTCCAGTGACTCCGGGGTGATCAGGAGGACACCTGACGGCTCCGAGAGCGCTTTGTGCTTCGCGGAGCTTGAGACGTCTCCATGCCAGCGATGCACGGCGATGCCCGCTCGTTCGCAAAGTTCTTCGAGGCGCTGGTACTGGTCGTTGATCAGCGCTTTCAGCGGCGACAGGTACAGCGCCTGCACGCCGTGAGATTCCGCGGTCTCCGGCTCTGCCCACGGATCGTGGGCTTTCCACGGGTCCCGCCGGGCGGGTGTGGTCGTTTCGGCGCCGGTTGCGAGCGTCGAGAGGATTGGGAGGAATGCTGCCTCGGTCTTCCCGGCGGCGATCGCCGCGGCGATGATGACGTCGCGGGCGCCGTCGAGGATCGGGCCGATGGCGCGTTCCTGGGCATCGTGGAGTGATGTCCACCCTTGGTCGTGGATCCAACGCTGCATCCGTGGATGAAGGCGCGTGAACGCCGATGATGCAGTCGGATCAGAGGGCGAGGTCGGCGGGTTTGTCACCGTCGTGGCCGCCGATCAGTGGTCGGCCGGGATCAGAGCCGGAAGCGGGTGAGTTCATCATCGACAGGATGGGGCGGTGGTGGAGCGCCCGATGCGGGCAGTGACGCATCGGTGGGGGTCGTGCCCGGAGTCGCCGGTGGTGCGGGGCTCTCGCTGTCGTCGTCGAGCGGTTCGAGATCTGGGTTTGTCTCGAGTCCGATCTCGACGCGTTCGATCATGTCGGACCAGTTCACTCCTGGGTTCTGGTCGAGCACGGAAAGGAGGTTCACGAATTCCTTGATGGTGGTGCGCGGTGTGCGGAAGTAGGCGTCGCCGACTTTTGATGAGCAGTGGTTCATGAACGCGCTCAGCGCCTCGTCCGGGACGAGGTAGGCGCTCGGATCGCCGGCAGCGAAGACGTGGCGGAGTTTCGTGAGGAGCACGTACATGTCTTCCGGCGACAGGTTGGCGAGTCGCAATACCGGTCCGGAGTAGTCGACGAGCCCTCCGGTGGCGAACGTGTTCTCGGCGAGACGTGACTGCAGCGCCGAGTACGAATACAGACCACGGCGGGTGTCGAGCAGCATGTCGGGGGTTCCGCCGAGCACGAACCCCAGCCCTGCGGCAGTGCCTTGCAAGCAGTCGTTCAGGATGCGTAGTACTTGCTCGTAGTTCGAGTTTCGGGCCTGCGTGTTCGAGAGCTTGTACAGGTTGACCATCTCATCGAGGCAGACGAGCAGGCCGGAGAACCCAGCGAGGCGCACGAACCGCGCGAGCAGTTTGAGGTGGTCGTAGAAGCTGCCGTCATCGATGATGGTGCGCACGCCGAGAGCCGCGCGCGCGTCGGTGCGAGTCGAGTACTCCCCGCGCAGCCAGCGCACCACGTCGGCTTTGGCCTGCTCGTTGCCTGTGTCATGGGCATGCCAGTACGTCGCGATGACATCGGCAAAGTCGTAGCCCCCGGTGAGTTCTTGGAGTTCTACGAGTCGTTCGCGGATCACGACTTCCGGGCCGACACCCCTGGAGCGGGCGGCGTTGAGGCTTGCGGTGATGAACCGCTCCACGACTGACGGCATTGCGCCTCCGTCGGGCTTTGCTCGTGTCGAGAGGTTCCGCATTAGTTCGGCGTACAGGCTGCGAGCCTGGCCACCGGTTGCTCGCAGGCGCCGGTCGGGTGAGAGGTCGGCGTGAGCGGTCACGAGTTTGCGCTCGAGCGCGATTGAGCGTACGAGGTTCAGGAAGAACGACTTCCCGGCCCCGTACTCGCCGATGGCGAACCGGATCGCGGATCCGCCATCGGCGATGCGGTCGATGTCTGTGACGAGCGCAGTGACTTCGTTGGCGCGCCCGACCTGGATGTGCTGTTGGCCGAAACGGGGTACGACGCCGGCGCGTAACGACTGGATGATGGCGTCGCGATCGCGGGGACGGATGCGTTCGCTCGCGGCGTTGGGAGGCATCAGAGCAGTTCCTCGAGGGCGTAGGCGTTCAATCCGACCGGGTCGTCGCCCTCGACGAGCGGTTCACCGCAGGCGTCGATGGCCGCTTCGTTGATGACATCGAAGGCTCCTTCGAGGAGCGGTAGCCCCAGGGAGTGAGCGAGTTCTTCGATGTCGCTGCGATTCCACTCTTGTCGGCCGGTGAGAGCGGCTGCGAGCGCCGAGTGTGCCGAGTCGAGACCGTCGATTCTCAATGCCACCGCGGGGCCATCCCCTAGTGGCTCGGGCGCCGAAGCCTCGGTGTCTCGGCCTGGTGGTGGGGCGGTTGCGGGATCGTCGTCCTCGGCGAAGATGTCGGTCAGAAGCGCGGTGACGCGGGCGGTCTCGGCGAGGCGGGCCTTCACTTTCGCCGGGTCGAGTACCACAGCGGCCGGTTGTGGTGCGTCGGCAACCGGTTCGGGCACGGCCCAGCGCGTGGCGGGCTGTGCTTTGCGGACGGTGACAGGTCCTGTCTCCCCAGTGCCGAGCGCGTGCACTTGGCGGTACACGTCGGCTTCGTCGAGGCTGAGGTGCCCGAACACCTTCGTCAGCGTGCTGATCTCCTCGGGACTGACGACCCCGTCCGCAGCGGCAACGTCGATGAGGAACCTGCCGACCGCGGCCCGTTCCTCCGCGGGCAGCGCCTCCACCCTGCGCTTCGTGCCGGCCATCCCGAGCTTGCCGGTCGCGAGGAACTCAAGGTGTGCCTCCAGCCGCACGCGTTCGGCCGCGTCGAGCCCGAGGACCTGCTCAGCGTGCGCGGCGAGGTGCTGCTGCTCGGCAGGACTGATCAGCCCGTCCGCTGCCGCGACAACCGCTGTCAGATGAACGAGTGACATCGCGGCGGTGTACTCCGGCGACGGGGCCGCCGCCGCTTCTTCGGGTAGCGGAAACAGCACCGCGTCCGACCCTGGCTTCGGGGTTGAAGCACCGAAACGGACGTCGGGTTCGATCCCGACGCCAATCTTCCCCAGCAACGATGCCAAGGACACGGCGTCCCGCTTCGCGAGCTTCTCGGTGCGGCCCGGTGACCACTCTCGCACGACTTCATCCAGCGGGACCACGACGCTCACCTTGCCGGCCAGCATCTGCATCGTCCAAGAGCGCATACCTTCGAAGACCGGACCGCCGTGGCCGGCGAGCAGGTCGTCAGGCAGCAAGGCGATGGCTGCGGCCGTCCCGGCCTCGGCGGGACGACGCCCGAGGAGCCTGCTGTACGAGTCGAGTTCGTCGGTGCACTCCTCGGCAAGGTCCTTCAGCTTGTTGAGCGGACCGACAACCGACGTGATGTCCGGGATGTCCTTCACCTTGCGGGTCGCCGAGCCGACGAACCCACCTGACGCCGGGCGATATACGAACTCGAGCGTCTTGGCCGGCTTGCGCACTTTGATCCCGTCACCGAATCGGGAGCGGTAACGCATCACGAACAACTCGTCGAACTCGGACAGACAGCGCACCGCCGCCGTCCGTAGGTAAACCTCGGGGTGATAGCGAAGGTAACTGAGCGCCCACTCTGCCGGAAGCCTCGCCCCTTCGGCAACGAGCTTCCCGACACCGATGCGCACGGCTGCTGGAACTTCCCAGCTCCCGTGGTCCGGATCCCACAGGACGGGCTGCAAGTCGGCGTTGACCGACCGCAACGCTTCGACGAATTCGAGCAGGCTGCCGGCGTACCCCGAGAACGAACGGTTGTCGCCGTAGACGCCGAGTAGACCCTCGATCTCGTCGACGAGCATCGCAACCTCAGGATGGTCGAGGCCGGCGCCGTGATCGATGAGCAGCCGCCGTTCCAGCCCGTAGAAGAACAAGAACACATAACCGATATAGGCCGACCCGCTCCGGCGGCCTTCCATCAGCCACCTCAGGTATGCGGCCCGGGCCCGCTTGTCCAAACGGTCATACGACGGCCAGTAGCCCATCGTGCTGCCCGCCAGGTCAGGTCTCTTCCAGGCAACCGGAAGACGCGGGTCAATGAGACAGGGCTCGATCTGCTGCCCGTCCACCGAACTGGCGCCACTGCCGACGTAGAACATCCCCCCAGGGATCGAGCGGCCATCGACGACGATGGTCCCACCGGAGGGAACCCACGTCGCAGTACCCCGCTGCGACCGCACTGTCGACGGTGCTGGCTGCGACCCGTGGGATGGAGCCAACGGCGACTCGCCGTGTCCGGCGCCAGGCTGGGACTTCCGGCCGCGCCCGAAGAGACTCCCAATACCCATCAGCCGCCCTGCTGCCGGCCGCAGCCGACACATCGTCCTCGCTGTGACATCGGCCCATTATGGCAGTCACTGCGCAATTTCGTGGTTCGCCGCGCGCGGCTTTGGTGGCCCCCACCTCGACCGTCCGGCCCTACGCTCCGTCACCCGCACGCCATTGCCAGAGTCTGCGGCCCTAGCGCGACGCGGTCATCGATCGTTGCGGGCAGCGTTAGCGACAGATCGACGAGGCCGAGGCGGTCGTGTACGGCCCGACCGCGCTCCGACCCTGACCGCCTCGCCGATCCCGCCCCGGCCGCCAAGACGGCGCTGTGCAGCCTCGGGCGCTGCATCGCCCGCCTCCGCTCCGGTCCCCACATCGAGCGGGTGCATCAGCGGTCACCGGCTCAACTCCCCAGACGACCGCGCAGCCAACCGTGCCATTGCGGCGTCCCGGGGATGTTCACACCTCGAGGCTCGAGAGGTCGGAGTTGGCGGTGTCCGAAGCGTCGGTAAGGCTGTCTCACCCCGTTCGTACGATCGGGACCGCGGATCGAGGCGCTGAGAGGAGGGCTGTGGCCGACCGTGTGGGCATCGAGTGGACCGAGACGACGTGGAAGCCGACGACGGGCTGTGACCGCACGTCTCTGGGCTGCGACAACTGCTACGAACTCGCGCTCGCCAAGCGGCTCAAGTCAGAGAGCCCCCTCAGGTACGATCATCGACGAGGTTCATCGTGCACAGTGCGGCGGCTGTCGCACTCGTTGCCAGTGCTTGAGCACACGTCGTCGGGAGGAGGCAGCAGATGGCGCGTTCAGATCTGTTGTTGAACCTCGTCGAGGCTGAACGCTCGGGCGATCGACAGCGGTTCCTGATGGTTGTCGAGTCGGTAATCGCGGAGGAGCGTAAGAAGCAGCATCACCTTGTTGCGGACCGGCTCGAAGAACTCATCTCTACGGCTGGCTCCTCGGCGACCGCCCGGTACCAGAGTCCGCCGATAGCCCAGGACGGGCTGCTCCTGGAGGTCGTGCCGCGGCGGCGGCTGGCAGACCTGTCGCTGACGCCCGAAACGGCGAGATCAGTGTCTGAGGTCATTGAGGAGCACCGTCGACGTGATGTGCTGAGGGCGCACGGGCTCGAGCCCCGGCATCGGCTGATGCTTGTCGGACCGCCCGGGAACGGCAAGACGAGCTTGGCTGAGGCGATTGCCACAGAACTGATGGTGCCGATGTTGGTGGCCTCGTATGAGGCGCTGATCAGCAGCTACCTCGGCGAGACCGCCAGCCGACTTGCCGCGCTGTTCGAGTTCGTTCGATCGAGAGAATGCGTCTTGTTCTTCGATGAGTTCGAAACGATTGCAAAGGAGAGGGCGGACGACCACGACACCGGTGAGCTCAAGCGCGTCGTGTCGTCCCTCTTGTTGGGCGTTGATCGGCTCCCGAGCCACGTGCTCGTGGTGACAGCGTCGAACCATCCGGAAATCTTGGACCGGGCTGCCGGGCGCCGGTTTCAGGTGCACGCGAACCTGCCGGCGCCGTCGCAGGCCGAGATCCAGCGGTTCGTCGAACACAACGAGATGCGCGGTCATGGCTTCGGCGTTAGCCCTGAGACGATCGCGGAGACCATGGTCGGTGCGAGTTACTCCGAGGTCGAAGATCTGATGCTGGATGTTCGCCGCCGCTATGTGCTCGGACTCCCAGATGCCGACTTGAGGCGGACGGCACAAGAACGGCTGGCTAGGTGGCGGAAGCAGACGCAGTAGCACCGCCTTGGATCGTGCTCGAGGCGGTGCGGAAGGAGCCGATGCCCCCGACTCAGCCGACACCTCGTCCGCGTCTTCACACGCCCGACCATGGCAATCAGACCGCGCGGCGGGACCTGGGCTGGGCGTCAATCCGCACGGCGTTCGATGCCGAGCGGATGCGGGTCGAGACTGCTGTCGGGTCGGAGGAGCCCGAGCTCGTCGTTGTCATCGAGGTAGCGCGGTCGATCGACGCGTTCCTCGACACGGTTGAGAACATCGAGGGCTTTGAGTTCCTGTTTGAGGACGCGGACGACCGTGTGCCGGACGACGATTTTCACTTGTTGCGGAAACCGAAGGGTGCTGAGGAATACCGGCGGTCGGCTTCCACGTCCCTCGCGTCCACCGTGTACTTCGTCTTCACCGACGCTGCCGCAGTCAGCGATCTGTTGTCGATGTGGACGCAGTTCAAGGAGGACCCATCCCTGCGGCTTCCTCGGCCATGGAGGCAGGTCTTCACTCAACAGGTCGAGGACGTGCGAGCCTGGGGGCCCAAGGATCGGTTGACCCAATCGCTGAACGATGCCGTTCAGGCGGCGGAGTGGGAGAGGCTCGAGCAGATCTCCGTCGAGGTCGAACTCTGGTATCGACGGGACCCGGGGAGCCGTGACGAGGCGAGTCGCCGCGTTCGCCACCGGACCGAGGCGTGTGGGGGCGCCGTCGTCAACGAGTGCGTGATTGAGGGCATCGACTACCACGCGTTACTCGTTGAACTTCCCGTCGGAGAGGTGCAGTCCTTCTTCTCGGAGAACCCAGGGGATCTCGTCAGTGCGAAACAGGTGATGTACCTGCATCGAAGTACGCAGGCAACGGTTCGTCGCCTGGATGCCGTCGGCGAGTCGCCCGCGGTCACCTCTGACGCCCCTACCCCGACGGGATCACCGCGGATTGCCCTGCTTGATGGGTTGCCAATGGCGAACCACGATCTGCTCTCGGGCCGCCTCATCATTGACGACCCGGACGAACGCGAGCCGAGCTACCAAGCGTTGCACCGCCGGCACGGGACGGCGATGGCGTCGGTCATCATCCATGGGGATCTCTCGGCGGCGCGCTATGTCTTGAGCCGCCCGTTGTACGTGCGCCCGATTCTCGAAGCGCCCGACCGAGACGACGACCCTGAGCGATTCCCGAGAACTGAGTTGGTGTGCGATGTCGTGCACCGCGCGATCGTGCGCATGTGTCAAGGCGAGGGCGACAGTCCGCCGGTGGCCCCCAGCGTGAGGCTGGTGAATATCTCGATTGGTGACCCGGATCGCCATCTGGCACGTCGTGTGAGCCCGTTCGCTCGGCTTCTGGACTATCTCGCTGACCGCTACGACCTGCTCTTCGTCGTCGCCGCGGGCAACCATCCACAGCCGATCTCCTACGAGCCTCAGACCGGAAATCTCAGGACCGACCTACGGCGAGCAATTGTCGACGACTTGCTCGATCGCCGGTTGCTCTCGCCGGCCGAATCGATCAACGCCCTGACCGTCGGTGCCCTCAATACGGATCGCAGTGACGCGGTCGTGATGGCAGCAAACCATGTGGAGCCTGCGGATGCCGGATCGCCGGCGCTGTACTCCGCGGTTGGGCGCGGCTTCGCGCGTTCGGTGAAGCCGGAGGTGTTCGCTCCGGGCGGCCGTCAGATCTACGCAGAAGGATTCGACAAGGGTCAACCAGTACGAACGCTGTGGCCGATCGACAACGTCGTGATAGGGCCGGGGGTGCTCGTCGCTCAGCCCGGCGCCGCCGGCTCGACGGTTTCAGCTGAGTACTGGCGAGGCACGAGCCCGGCGACTGCCCATGTCACGAGGTTCGCATCCGATGTCCTTGACCGACTGGAGTTCCTACAGGCCGACCGCGGGGACGACGCTGTACCCGATGAGTCCCTAGCCGTGTTGACGAAGGCGCTTGTCGTCCACGCGGCAAGCTGGGGAGAGCCGATGACCTGGGAGACCGACGCGGGGGTCTCGGGCACAGAGCGCCGGCGCGGGCTGAGCCGACTGCTTGGTTACGGGCGCGTGTCGCCGTCCTGGCTGTTCACCGACGCCCCGCACCGGGCGACCCTGGTGGCAACTGACGTGCTTGGTGCCAACGAACAGGCATTCTTTGAGATCCCGCTTCCCGAGGGACTCCGTTCGTCGACACACCGACGCCGTCTCCGGCTCACGTTGGCATGGTTCTCGCCGATCAACTCGAGACACCAGTCGTACCGCCGCGCTCGACTCGCGCTCGTGATTCCGGCGACGAGTCGCACATTGCTCGAAGTCGGCCGGGCCGAGGTCCACAACGATGCAGCGGTACGTGGCACCGTCCAGCACGAGCTTCTCGAGGGCACTGATGCGCCGGTGTTCGACGAGGGTGACAGATTCGGGGTCTCGGTGACGGCCCGGGCGGGGGCTGGAGCGCCTGGAGACAACACCCGGTTCGGGTTGGTGGCCACCCTCGAGACCCGGATCGAGGCGGGCATCGCAGTGCGCGAGCAGATGCGCGAGAGAGTGCGCGTACGGGGATAGTCAATGAGCGAACCACGGTCACGATGAACGCAAGCCTCCGGGAGAACCTGAGGGAATCAGTGCCACCCGCAACGTGCGATGGCTGACAACGCCGCCGGCGGGACGACGCCTGAGCGGGAGGCTCGACGGGAGGTCGACGCGCAGTTGGTGGCTTGTGGTTGGGTGGTGCAGGACCACAAGGCTGCGGCTGTGGCGGCGGCTCGGGGGGTGGCGGTGCGGGAGGTGCAACTCGGTAAGGGTCGGGCGGACTATGTGCTGTTCGTGGATTGTCAGGCGGTGGGGGTGGTCGAGGCCAAGCCGGTGGGGACGACGCTGACGGGGGTGGAGTCGCAGACCTTGGGTTATCGGAAGTCGTATCCCGGCGAGTTGCCGATGTTCGAGGTGGATGGGGTTCTGCCGTTCGGTTACGAGTCCACTGGCGTGGAGACGCGGTTCACCTGCGGTCTGGATCCGGTGCCGACGTCCCGGCGGGTGTTCAGCTTCCATCGGCCCGAGACGCTGGCTCGCTGGTGTGAGGATCGGATCGAGACCGGTGTGGGCACGTTGCGGGGCGGTTTGCAGTTGCTGCCCGATCTGGATCCTCGGGGGCTGTGGCCCGCTCAGGCCGAAGCGGTCCGCGGCTTGGAGGCGTCGCTGCGGGCGAATCGGCCGCGGGCGCTGATCCAGATGACGATGGGCGCGGGCAAGACGTTCACCGCCGTGAACGCGGTATACAGGCTCATCCGCCACGCGGGGGCGCAGCGGGTGTTGTTCTTGGTGGATCGGGCGAATCTGGGCGTTCAGGCGGTGCGGGAGTTCGAGGGGTTCGACACGCCTGATGACGGCCGCAAGTTCACCGAGTTGTACAACGTGCGCCGGCTCACGTCGTCGCGTCTGGACATGGCCGCCGAGGGGGCCACGAAGGTGCACGTGTTGACGATCCAGCGGTTGTATTCGCTGTTGCGGGGCGAGGAGTTGGACGACGCCCTCGATGAGCAGTCCGGTGGCGACATGGCGCCCGAGCAGCCCGTCGAGGTCGTCTACAACCCGAAGGTGCCCGTCGAGTCCTATGACGTGATCGTCGTCGACGAGTGCCATCGCTCCATCTATGGGGTGTGGCGGCAGGTGTTGGAGTATTTCGACGCGTTCATCGTCGGCCTGACCGCCACGCCGGGCATCCAGACCCATGCCTTCTTCCAGCAGAATCTCGTGACCGAGTACGGCCATGCCGAGGCGGTGGCGGATCGGGTGAACGTGGACTTCGACGTGTTCCGGATCCGCACCGAGATCACCGAGGGCGGCGGGGCGGTGCCGGCGGGATTCGTGACGAAGTTCCGCGACCGCCTGACCCGAAGCCAGCGCCTCGAGCGCATCGACGCGGAGGTGGACTACGACGCCGCCGAGTTGGATCGCCGGGTCGTGGCGACCGATCAGATCCGCACCGTCACAGCGACGCTGCGGGACTCGCTGCCGGTGATGTTCCCCGACCGCAAGCGGCGCGCCGACGGCCTTCTCGCCAACGTCCCCAAGACGTTGATCTTCGCCAAGGACGACAGCCACGCCGACGACATCGTGCAGATCGTGCGGGCCGAGTTCGGCTTGGGCAACGAGGCGGCGGTGAAGATCACCTACCGGTCCGGGGACTCGGGCCAAGGGTCCGACGAGTTGCTGGCGCAGTTCCGCAACGCCTACAACCCCCGCATCGCGGTGACCGTGGACCTCATCGCCACCGGCACCGACGTGAAACCCATCGAGTGCGTGGTGTTCATGCGGCGAGTGCGCAGCCGCAACTACTTCGAGCAGATGAAGGGCCGCGGCGTGCGGGTCATCGACCCCAACGACCTGCGGGCCGTCACGCCCGACGCCACGGTGAAGGACCGGTTCGTGCTCGTGGACGCCGTCGGGGTGACCGACGACGACCTGCACGACACCGTGCCGCTGGAGCGCAACCGCCACGAGAGCTTCGACAAGTTGCTGAGCCGCGTCGGGCTCGGCTCTACCGAGGAGGCCACGGTGTCGTCGGTGGCGTCGCGCCTGGCCCGCCTCGACCAGCGCATGACCGCCGAGGACCGCGCCGAGGTGGAGAAGATCGCCGGGATGAGCCTCAGCGCGCTCGCGCACCAACTCGTCGAGGCGCTCGACCCCGACCGCCACGTGCAAGCGGCCGCCGAAGCCGCCGGCACCGACGACCCCACCGTCGAGCAGGTCGCCGCCGCCCGCGAGCAGATCGTCCGCGACGCCCTGCAACCCCTCGCCGGCAACCCGCAACTGCGGGAGAAGCTGATCGACGTTCGCCGCAGCTACGAGCAGATGATCGACTCCGCCTCGGTCGACAAGGTCATCACCGGCGAGTTCTCCGTCGACGCCACCGACCG
>JAPONU010000109.1 GCA_026713745.1 bacterium | reverse complement strand
CTCGACGGCGTCCGCGCCGGTTTCGGCGGGAGCCGCCGTGACCTCGTCCTCGGAATCCTCAATGGCAGCCTGCGCCGGCGGCGGCCGGGTCCCCGCCGGAGCCGAGGCTCGGGCTCGGGCGATCAGCGCCTCGACGTCGTAGACCTCCTCGGAGCTCTCGAGCTCGGCGGCGAGCCGTTCAGCGGGACGGTTCAGGGAGAGCCCGTGGGCGAGGCGGTCGGTGACCTTGGCGGCTCCCAGAGCGATGTCGCGCTGGGTCCCCAGGGGTTGGCGCTCGGCGAGTCCCACGAGGGCGCCGGATCCCAGGAGCGCTCCGATCCCGAGCGCCACCAGCACTGCCAGGATGATCTGGCGGGGGCGCAGTGGCCTTCGGCGGTCCGGCGGTGGTCCATCTGTGGACACGGGCCGCATGGGCGGCCAGGAAGGTTGGTCGCCGGGCGAGTCTCCGGCGGGCGGCCTCGTGGCTCGGTCGGGGGGTTGACGGGAGGCCATCGCTCAGAACTGGAAGTAGATGAAGGGCGCCACGCCCTCGGGGCCGAACTGTTCCAGGACGACGAGCCAGCAGGAGAAGGCCAGGGCGGTGACGAGCACGGGCAGGTGGCTGGCGGCCCGGAGCGTCGGTTCGGTGGCAGCCCGGGGCCAGAACTGGGTCGCCAGGGCCGCGACGATCAACGCCACAGGAACCCACGTCAGGCCGGCGGTCTCGGCACCCCAGCCACCGAAGAGCCGGCTCAGCACGTCGCCGGCGGAGCCCAGTGACTCGGCCCGGAAGAGGATCCAGCCGAAGCAGACGAAGTGGAAGGTGACCACCCGGGCCACGACGCCCGGCAGGCGCCAGCCGAGCCGCCGCTCCACGAGCAGACCGAGGCCGTGGAGGGCGCCCCACAGCACGAACGTCCAGGCGGCGCCGTGCCAGAGACCCCCCAGCACCATGGTGGCCAGGAGGTTGCGGTCGCGGCGTAACTCGCCGCCCCGGTTGCCGCCGAGGGGGATGTACAGGTAGTCCCGGAGCCAGCGCGACAGCGACAGGTGCCAGCGGCGCCAGAATTCCTGGATCGACGCCGCCCGGTACGGCTGGTTGAAGTTCTCGGGCAGGTGGATGCCCATCAGCAGAGCCACCCCGATGGCGATGTCGGTGTACCCGCTGAAGTCGGCGTAGATCTGGATGGCGTAGCCGTAGACCCCCAGCAGCACCTCCAGGGAACTGAACCGGTCGGGGAAGGCGAACACGTCGTCCACCAGCGCCTCGGCCAGGTAGGTCGCCACGACCATCTTCTTGAACAACCCCGCGGCGATGAGCACGACCGCCCGCGTGAAGTCGGTGTGGCGCAGGGTTCGCGGCTCGTTCAGCTGCGGGATCAGCTCGTGGGCCCGCACGATGGGCCCGGCCACCAGTTGGGGGAAGAAGGCCAGGTAGACGGCGAAGTCCAGCGGCTTGGCGGGCTCGGCGTCCCCCCGGTACACGTCGAGTACATAGCTGATGGCCTGGAAGGTGAAGAACGAGATCCCCACCGGCAGGATGATGTTCAGCAGCGGCAGGTCGGCTGAGATGCCGAGGCCCTCCAGCGCGCTCTCGGCGCTGTCGGTGAAGAATCCGGCGTACTTGAAGAACCCCAGCGAGGCCAGGTTGGCGGCAACGGCCACGCTGACGACGGCCCGCCGGGCGCCGGGATGCCCCAGGCGCGCCAGCCAGGTTGCCGCCGCCTGGTTCAGCACCGTGGAGGCCACGATGAGGCCCACGAACCGGACGTCCCAGTAGGCGTAGAAGAAGTAGCTGGCGGCCAGCATGAACAGCTTCCACCAGGCGCGCCGCCCCGGCATGAGCCACCCGACGGTCAACACCACGATGAAGAAAAGGGCGAACGTGAAGGTGGGGAACAGCATGCGGGGTCGGATTCGGTTCGGGTGAGCGGCGCCTCCGGCGGCGGTTCACACCACCGAACGGCAAGCTACTACCGCGGCTGTTGCGCCCCGCGGACTAACCGGCTGCCCGGGCGGGGGCCGGGGTGCCGCTCTGCTCCTTCACGCACGGGCGAAGAGTCGTCGCAGCCCATCCCCCCCGGCCCCCGCCCTCGCTTCTCGGCTGCTGCCCGGGTGGAGGTCGGGGTGCCGCTCTGCTCCTCGGTGCACGGGCGAAGAGTCGTCACAGCCCGTCCCCCCGACCCCCGCCCTCGCTGGTTGGTTCTGTCCGGTCGGTGGCCGCCGGTGGCGAGTCCGTCTCTCGCCTGCGTAATCGATCCGGACTTCGCCCCCGGCGTCCGCCGCCCTCGCTTGTTGGCGCGGCCGGGCGGTCAACCGAAGGCGGGGATGATCTCGGTGGCGATGCGCTGCAGGCGGTCGGGTGTCTCCTCCGCGGTCCAGTTGAAGTCGGGGATGATGACCTCGTCGACTCCGGCGGCCTGGTACTCGGCGAGCGTCTCGGTGACCTGCTCGGCCGTGCCGACCAGCAGCGGATGGGGGTGGGCGAGACCCTGGGCGCGCTCGGCGGGCGTGGCGGCGGTGTCGCGCAGGGCGACCAGCAGCGCGGCTGAGCGTTGCACGGCTGCAGGGTCGCGGTCGATGGCCTCGCAGGCGCGGTCCAGGACCGCCATCTTGCCGATCAGCTTCTCCGGACCGCCCCACGTGTTCCATTCGTCGGCGAAGCGGGCCGTCGTGGGGATCGTGCGGCGCTCGCCGCCGCCGCCGATCATGAGCGGGAG
>JAPONU010000108.1 GCA_026713745.1 bacterium | reverse complement strand
CTGAACTCAGCGGCGATTTTCCTGCGGAACCACTTCGAGAAGAAGCGATGAGTCCGAGAATCGCCGGAACCGAGGGTGTAGACCGATGACCACAATGACAGACGAAGCGGAGGTGGCAATGAACGGCGACGGTGCCGTGCCCCAGGCTTCGGTGGCCCCGCCGGGGGTCGCCGCAACAGCCGAGGGGGAGGCGTTCCCGCCCGACGTCGTGTTCCGCGTGGAGGACCTGAACTGCTACTACGGCCCGAACCAGGCCGTCCGCGACGTCACCATGGACATCAGCGAGCGCGAGATCACCGCCATCATCGGCCCTTCGGGCTGCGGCAAGACCACGGTGCTGCGCTGCTTCAACCGGATGAACGACCTCATCGAGGGGGCGCGGGCCACCGGAACACTGCTGTTCCGCGGTGTCAACCTCTACGACCAGCGGGTGGACCCGGTGGAGGTGCGCCGTCGCGTCGGCATGGTGTTCCAGAAGCCGAACCCCTTCCCGAAGTCCGTCTTCGACAACGTGGCCTATGGCCCGCGGATCGCCAGGGCGGCTTCCAAGGGCGAACTCCCCGAGATCGTGGAGGCCTCGCTGCGGCGCGCGGCCCTGTTCGACGAGGTGAAGGACCGCCTCAAGGACTCCGCCATGGGCCTCTCGGGCGGTCAGCAGCAGCGCCTCTGCATCGCCCGGGCCATCGCCACCAACCCCGACGTGCTGTTGATGGACGAGCCGTGCTCGGCCCTGGACCCCATCTCCACGGCGCACATCGAGGAGCTCATGCACAACCTCAAGGAGGACTACACGATCATCATCGTGACCCACAACATGCAGCAGGCGGCCCGCATCTCGGACCGCACGGCGTTCTTCACCGCCGAGGTGGACGCCGACACGAACTCCCGCTACGGGCTGCTGGTGGAGTTCGACCAGACCGAGAAGATCTTCTCCAACCCGTCCGACGAGCGCACGGAGAACTACGTCACCGGCCGCTTCGGCTGAAGCGCCCCGCCGAATTATCCAACCATCGACAGGCTCGCCAGGAGGTGCCGCAATGGTCGAGAGTCTCCGTAAGCCCTTCGCGGACGAACTCGAGGAGATCCGGACCGAATTGATCCGCATGGCGGGGCTCGTGATCGAGTCGATACCTCGCTGCACCGAGGCGCTGCTCTCCAGCGACCTGGCTGCGGCGCAGGAGATCATCCACGCCGACAACCTGCTGGACGAGGCCTCGCTGGCCCTGGAGAACCACTGCCACCAGTTGCTGGCCCTGCAGCAGCCGATGGCGGGTGACCTGCGGGCGATCATGGCCGCCCTGACGATCAACTACGAGATCGAGCGCTCCGGTGACCTGGTGGAGAACATCGCCAAGGCGATGCGCCGCATGTACGGCACCGAGTTCGGCCCGCGCCTGCGCGGCCTCATCACGCAGATGAGCGAGGAGGCGGCCCGGCTGTTCCGGTTCGCCGTGGACGCCTACGCCGACGGCAACTCCGGCCTGGCCGCCGCCCTCGACGACATCGACGACCGCCTGGACCGCCTGAACCACCAGTGCCTCGCCATGATCGTGGGGGAGGAGGGGCGCGAGATGGGCGACCTGGTCTCGGGGGTGCAACTCGCCCTGATCGCCCGCTACTACGAGAGGATCGGCGACCACGCCGTCAACATCGGCGAGCGCGTCCGGTACATGGTGGACGGGTGGAGGCCCGGCCAGCCCGAGGAGTTGCCGGACGATCAGGAGCCGGACATCGGCGCCGAGGCTCCGGCCGGCTAGCCGTGCGGATCCTGGTCACCAACGACGACGGCATAGACGCTCCGGGCCTCGCCGCGCTGGCGCGGCGCGCCGTCGAAGCCCACCATGATGTGTTCGTGCTGGCGCCGCGGGAGGAGATGAGCGGTGCCGGCGCGTCCATGGGTTCGCTGGCGCTGCACCATCCCATCGAGATCCGTCCTCGGAGGATCCCGACGCTGAACGGCGTGCCGGCCCACGCCGCCGCGGCGACACCGGCGGCGTGCGCCATCCTGGGCTGCCTCGGCGCGGTCGGACCCCCGCCGGACCTGGTGTTGTCGGGCATCAACCACGGCTTCAATGTCGGGCGCTCCGCGCTGCATTCGGGGACGGTGGGAGCCGCCATCACCGCTGCTGCGTGGGGTGCGAAAGGGCTCGCCGTCAGTACCGCATGGGCTGACGGCGAGGTGCATTGGGAGACCGCGGCGTCGGTCGCGCTCGACCTCTCCGGTTGGTTCATGGATGCCGAGGATCTGCGGGCACTGAATGTGAACGTTCCCAACACCGCCCGCGGTGAGCTGCGCGGTGTGCGCTGGGCGACGTTGGCGCCCGTCGGTGCCATCCGGAGTTCGATCGTCGGCATCGAGGAGACCGCCGACGGCGAGGGAATCCGGGTGCTCACCGATCACCGCTCCACGGACCCTGCAGCGGCGCCGCAGCGATCGGACCGGGCACTCGTTGCGGGGGGCTGGGTGACACTGACGGGCCTGGGAGGGCTCGCTGAACAGAACCCCAGCGGCGAGAAGGCCGGCGAGCCGGCGCTCCGCGGGCTCCTGGAGCCCGGGGTGGGCGACGGCGCCCGGAGCGATGGGGCGCACCCGCCGGGATTGCAGCGATGACTGCGGCGATCGCGATCCTCGGGGCGGTGCTCGCCGTGGCGGGGGTCGCACTCGGGGTCATGTCTGTTCGCTACCGCCGCGCTCGGCACTCGGTGCAGCGGCTCCTGGACGCCGGTGGCGGGGAGGCCCGGACCGGGGAGGGGCCGGAGGGCAGCCTGGCGGGCCTCCTGGTGGCCACAGAGGCCGACCCGCTCGGCACGATGAGCACGGCCGACGTCTGTGCTGCGATCGAAGCCGTGGGCGACCGGCTGCGTTCTCTGGAACAGTCCGGCGACGTTCGGGCCGAGTGGATGCGGCGTCTCGGTGAGGTCGTGTCCCGCATGACCGAGGGCGTGGTGATCTCCGATGCCGACGGCCGGATCGTGTTCCGCGACGACACCGTGCATCCGGCGATCTCGACCCGGCACGGCCATGCGCTGACCGACGCCGCGCTGAGCCGGGTTCTGAACCAGGCCTGCGCGGGGATGACGGTCACCGAGGAGGTCCGCCTCTATGGCCCGCCCGAGCGCATCCTCCTGCTCAGCGCGTCGCCGATGGCCGAGGGGGGGTTGGCGCTCATCGAGGACGTCACCGAGCGGGAGCGCGTCGAGACGATGCGCCGTGACTTCGTCTCGAACATCAGCCATGAGCTGCGCACACCTGTTGGCGCGATCAGCCTCCTGGCCGAGACGCTCGGGGATCTGCTGGCCGACAGTGTCGGGTCTGCCGGCGAGGTGAGGCTCGGCGTCGAGGACCGGGAAACGGTCGTGGGTCTCGCCTCGCGGATGGTGTCCGAGGCGGGCAGGATGACCCGCGCCATCGACGATCTGGCCGAACTCAGCCGCGTCGAGCGCGACGCCGACGGAGAGCGCAGCGTCATGGCCCTGGGGGACATCGTGAGTGCCGTCGTCGAACGGCTCGCCAACGCGGCCGAGCAATGCGGCATCAACGTGGGCGTCGCGGCGCCTTCGGGGCCGGTTCTGATCCGGGCCGACCGGCGCCAGATCGCCTCGGCTGTCCACAACCTCCTCGACAACGCGCTCAAGTACTCGGACTCGGGGACATCGGTGAACGTGCGGATCCGCCGGCTGGACGACGCGGCCGAACTCTCGGTTCAAGACATGGGAATCGGGATCCCCCAGGGTGACCTGCCGCGGGTATTCGAGCGCTTCTACCGGGTCGACCGCTCGAGGACGTCGACCTCCGGCGGGATCGGTCTCGGATTGGCCATCGTCCGGCACGCCGCCATCAACCATCGCGGCGCCGTGACGGTGCAGTCCATGGAGGGCGAGGGCAGCACGTTCACCTTGCGATTGCCGCTCGTCCCCGGGGACCGCGACGCCGTGCGGCAGCCCCCCTCCATTGCGAAATCGCCGCCGGCTGAGCCGGATGGCGCGCCCGCGGGCAAGTCCCGGGTGGGCGGGAGCGAGACGTGAACGGTTCCCCTCGGGTGTTGGTGGTCGAGGACGAGCCGTCGTTCGTCGAGGCGCTCAGCGCGGGTCTGCGCCGCGAGGGATTCGCTCTGGACATCGCACGTGACGGTCGCGAGGCGCTGGACCGTTTCAAGGCGTGCGAGCCCGACCTGGTGCTCCTCGACGTCATGCTTCCCCGGCTGTCGGGGTTGGACGTGTGTCGTGAGATTCGCAGCATCTCCAACGTGCCGATCGTCATGGTCTCGGCGAAGGGCGAGGAGATCGACGCGGTCGTGGGTCTGGAGGTGGGTGCCGACGACTACGTCCCGAAGCCCTACAGGTTCCGCGAGCTGGTTGCCCGGATGCGTGCGGCGCTGCGGCGCGCGCAGCTTCAAGCCGCGCAGTCAGGGCTCGCCGAGGTGGATTCCGGGCGGCCCCTCGAGATCGGTGACGTGTCGATCGATTCGCAGGGCCACGAGGTCCGGGTCCGGGGCGAGACGGTTCGCCTGCCGTTGAAGGAGTTCGATCTGTTGCGGACGCTGATGGCGAACGCGGGACGCGTCGTGAGCCGCGACGATCTCATCGACGAGGTCTGGGGCGCGGACTACGTGGGTGACACCAAGACGCTCGACGCGCACATCCGCCGGCTGCGGCGCAAGATCGAGGTCGAGCCCTCCAATCCGCAGCACATCGTCACCGTCCGGGGGGTGGGCTACAAGTACTCTGAACCCGTCGCTTCCCCGGCCGGGAAGGGAGACGGCTAGGAGGAGGTCCATGTCCGGCGCCGGTGGCTGGAGTCCGGTTCGCGAACCCCGCTACCCGCGCTCGCCGGACATCAGCGGGCCACGCAGGGTGACCGGCTTCATGCGGCTGGCCCGCGTTCACGCGTTCTCCGCGGCGGGGGACGCCATGATCGCCGTGGCGCTCGCCGACTCACTGTTCTTCTCCGTGGAGGCGGACGCGGCACGATCCAGCGTGCTGCTGTACCTGTTCCTCACACTGACCCCCTTCGCCCTCGTGGCACCTCTCATCGGACCGGCCGTCGACCGGGCGCCGGGCGGTCGGCGCCTCCTGATCGTGCTACTGAACGCCGGTCGCGCCCTGACCGCCTTCTTCATGATCGGCAATGTGGACTCGCGCCTGCTGTTCCCGTTGGCGTTCGCCGTGCTGGTTCTCGGCAAGGGGTACGCCATCGCGAAGGCGTCCATCGTTCCCGTCACGGTGCGCACCGAACACGAACTGGTCAACCGGAACTCCCGGCTGGCGGTCCTCAGCGGCGTTGCCGGCCTCGTCGGTGGTGTCCCCGCGTGGCTTCTCCAGCGCTACGCAGGGTCCGACTGGGTCATGGGTGTGGCGACCGGTGTCTTTCTGGGCTCGTGCGTGCTCGCCTTTCGCCTGCCCCCGGCGAAGGTGGCGCTCCGGACCTCTCCCGACGAGGCCGGCTCGGCAGCCGCGGAGATTCGAGGATTTGGGATACGTCTGGCCGCCTCGGGCACCGCGATGCTCCGCGGCGTTCTGGGGTTCATGACGTTCCTGGTGGCCTTCGGATTGCGCGACGACGCGATCTGGCAGGTGTACCTCGTCGGCGCGTTCGCCATGATCGGCACGTTGGGCGGGTCTGCCGTCGCGGCTCGGATGCGCGAGGGCGCGCGCGAGGAATCAATCCTGCAAATGATGCTGCTGGTGCCTGCCGTCGTGTGCCTGCTGGCGATCTGGGACGGCGGTCTGAAGGGAGCGATCGCCGTGGCGCTGGTCGTCGGATTGGCAGCCGCGGCCGGCAAGGTGGCATTCGACTCCGTCGTGCAGCGCGATGCTCCGAATGCGGACTACGGCCGGAGCTTCGGACGCTTCGAGACCAGGTTCCAGCTCTCCTGGGTGGTCGGCTCGGCGCTGGCGGTGATCCCCATGTCACTGCGGTTGGGCTTCATCCTGATCACCCTCTTTCTGGCGGCCGCGGTGGTGCTGCACCTGATCGGCGCCAAGAACGTCAGTCGCGGCAAGCCACCACCCAGCCTGCCGCGCCACCTGCCGCGGAACCTGCCACGTCACTTGCCCGGGCGCCGGCCTCGCGGGGCGGCCCGACGTCGTTGGCGGGAAGGGGAATCTCCTCAGCCGCCCGGATCGGAATCCCCGGGAGATTCGTAGACCTCCAGACGAGCCAGCCACAGTCCAGGGGCGTCGATCTCGTTGGGCGTCGGCCAGTTCTCGAAGGACTGCCACAGGCGGCCGATGCCCTCGGTCCCGGCCCGCTCGATGACACCCTCCACGAAGCGCGCGCCGCGCCCTGAGGCCTCCGGGCCCACGTCGACACCCAGGAGTCGAGCCAGCTGCCCGGCCTCGTTGGGCGGCATGAGGCGGCGCCGCCTGAAGGCCTCCCGCACGGGACTCCGGGAGCCGAGCAGCTGAGCGCAGGCCCGCTCGGTGGTGGCGTCGACGTAGCCGGTCAACACCGCGAGGAACTCCTCCAGGTGGCCCGCGACATCCTTGGTGCTCTCCGAACGCGTTGCGCCCAGCAACATCTCGGGGCTGGAGAGCAGGGCGGGGATCTCGGCCATGGCCCTCTCGGGGTCCAGATCATCGAGCCGCTCCTGCAGGGATTCCACGATCCCGCCGGGATCGATCTCGAAGCCCTGCGCGTGGGCCTTGAGCAGGTCGGTCAGCCGCCGATGCACCGACGGGACGCCGAGCACCGCGTTGGCGATGAGGGAGTGCACGCTGACCCAGAGGCACGTGTCGTCCCGTGGCAGGCTCCAGGCCTCGGCGAACGCGGTGATGTTCGGCTCGACGAGCAGCAGGCGATCGCTGCGCACGCGGGGAAGGATCACGTCGTAGGAGCCGAGGGCGACGCGTGCGAGGCGGCCGGTCAGCGACCCGGCGGTCATGTCCGCCAGCAGCGGCGCCAGCGGTTCCATGAGCCGCCGCAGCATCTCCTCGGGGCTGCCGCCGGGGGAGTCCTGCGGTTCCGAGGAGTCCTGTGCCGCAGCCAGCCCCTCCTGGAACTGCTGGAAGTGCGGTCGCCAATCACGCAGTGTGTGATGCGCCCAGCCGCTGCGATTCACGACGGCGATCTCGATCGGTCGATGGTCGGTGGTGATGGGCAGCCCCGTGGCCGCCTCTGCTGCCAGCTGGGCGATACCGGCGAGGTCGCTGAAGGCGACCCGGTCCGAGGGCGAGGCGTTCGGCTCACGGCCGCCGTCGGAGGCAACCGCCGCCGCCAACTGATCAGCCGCCTGGCGGCTGACGTCGGGTGAGCGGAGCAGCCTCGTCAAATCACCCAGGAGCGGCCAGGCGCCGAGCGGATCCTCCTCCTCACCGCCCCAGCCGGCAGGGTCTTCGTCGAAAGGAGGATCGGGCGGTGGCACGCCTGCATCGTAGATGGGTAAGGCGGCCGTTACCTTGGGGATCTGTGATGAACCGCGCTCGGACGACTCCCGCTGCGGGTGCCGGCACGGCGCAACCGTCCAGTGGGCCGCGCCCGCCACTCGTCGTGGCGATCACCGGTGTTGCCGGCTCGATCGGCTCGCGGCTTGCGGCACGTCTGGCCTCCCGCACCGGCGACGTGCGTGTCGTCGGCGTGGACTCGCAACCGCTGCAGTCACAGTTCGGGGCCGAACTCCGCCGGGGCGATCTCCGCACCGACGACGTGGTGGCGATGCTGCAGGGGGTCGACGTCGTCGCCCACCTGGTGTCGGCGTTCGATCCGCGCCGCGACGGGCTGGAGTCGGCGAGCCTCGACATCGAGATGGTTCGCCGCCTACTGGCGGCGGTGTCGGAGGCAGGGGTCTCCGGCGTCGTCCTGATGTCCAGCGCGATGGTGTACGGGGCCTGGCCCAACAACCCGGTCCCGCTTCGCGAGGACGCGTTGCTGCGACCCAACCCGGGTTTCTCCTTCGCCGCCCACAAGGCGGAGGTGGAGCGACTCGCGGCCGAGTGGCACGCCGACAACCCCGACGTGCGGCTCGTGGTGCTCCGGCCGGTGACCGCGGTCGCTGCGGGGGAGAGCAGCTGGGTGGCGCGCACCCTGCGTGCCGCGGTGACGGTGGCGGCCGGCGACGACGACCCGCCGGTGCAGTTCCTGCACCTCGACGATCTGGCGTCGGCGGTGGAGTTGGCGGTGCTCGGGAACCTCGCCGGTGCCTACAACGTGGCGCCCAACGGCCACGTCTCGGCGGCGCGGGTGAGGCGGCTCAGTGGCATGGTGCCCTGGCTGCGGGTGTCGCCACAGGTGGCGTCCTGGCTGGCGCGGTTCCGCTGGCGATGGCGCCTGGCACCGACGCCTCCCGGGGTGGTCCCCTACACCCGGTTTCCCTGGGTGGTGTCGAACGAGCGCCTGCGGGATGCCGGCTGGGTACCCCACCACAGCAACGAGGAGTGCTACGTCGACTCGCACCACGCCAAGCCATGGGCGATCACGACCTCCTCGGTGATGCAGCGGAGATCGCTGGCGGTGCTCGTCGCCCTCGTCGCGATCGGTCTGGGAATCGCCATCGGGGCGATGACCCGGGCGCGGCGTGCCGCCAGCCCGCCGTTGCCGTGAAAGTTCCGCCGGGATGGATCGATACGGGTGCAACGGGAATTATCCTTGATCTGTGCAATCACCACCGGGCGACACCTGGGTCGGTCTGTTTACCGACCGGCTGCCGCTGGAGACGGCGGTGGCGTGGGCCAACCGCCCCGACTGCGGCGCCGTGGTGATGTTCTCCGGGAATGCTCGCGACAGCTCCCCTGGTCGCCCCGAGGTCTACGAGTTGACCTACGAGGCCTACGACGCCGAGGCGGAGCGCCGCCTGGCGGCGGTTGCCCACCAGGCACGGGAGCAGTGGCCCGACGTGGGCCGGCTTGCGCTGCTGCACCGCACCGGCACCCTGGCGATCGGGGACGCCGCGGTGGTGGTCGTCGCCGCGGCACCGCACCGCCGGGAGGCATTCGGCGCAGCGAGGTTCTGCATCGACGCGTTGAAGGCCACCGTCCCGATCTGGAAGCAGGAGCGCTGGGCAGGTGGTGAGAGTTGGGGCAGAGAGGCCCAGCACCTCTCGGAGATCGAGGCGTACGTGCAGCGGGTGGAGAACCCGCTCTAGGAAGGTTTGGAGAGGCAGCGAGTGGCTGGTGTGATCTTCCTGTTCGTGGCGGTCGGTGTGTGCGTCGTCGGGTTCCTCCTCATCTGGCTGCGGCACCGCGACCGCACGACGTTCACGTCGAGCGTGGACCGATTCGACGCCGAGATGTCGGCACTCCGGCCACCCTCCGGTGGCCGGCGCCGCCGCCGGAACCGCTAGTCCGTCATGGCCCGCAGTCTCGCGATCGACCTGGGGACGGCCAACACGCTGGTGTATTCCCCGGGTCAGGACATCCTCTACCGCCAGCCGACGGTCATCGCCGTCCATCGCCAGACCGGCGAGGTCCTGGCCATGGGCCAGGAGGCGTGGCGCATGATCGGCCGGACCCCGAGCTACATCGTGGCGCACCGTCCGCTGCGCAGCGGCGCCATCACCGACTTCGACATGACCGAGCAGATGATGCGGGCCATCTTCCACCAGGTCGGGGTGAACCGGTTCAACCGGCCGCGCGTGGTGATCTGTGTGCCCTCGGCGCTCACGCTCGTGGAGATGCGCGCCGTGAAACTGGCGGCGCGCCGCGCCGGTGCCGGCAACGTGATGCTGATGGAGCAGCCGATCGCCGCAGCACTCGGGGCGAACCTGCCGATCGACAAGTCAGTGGGCAACCTCATTGTTGACATCGGCGGCGGGACGACCGAGTCGGGGCTCATCTCGCTCGGCGGAGTGGTGGCCCTGGAGGCCGAGCGTGTCGGTTCGTTCGCGGTCGACGACGCCGTGCAGAAGCATCTCCGGGACACCTACGACATCGCCGTCGGCGAGCAGACGGCGGAGAAGATCAAGATCACGGTCGGATCTGCGCTGGACGTCGGCGAGGATCGCGAGATGCAGGTGCACGGCCGCCGCGTCTCGGTGGGCGCGCCGGAGGTGCACACGCTGAACTCCGGTGAGATCCGCGAGGCGATCGCGGGTCCGGTGCGGGCGATCCTGAACTCCATACTGAATTGCGTCTCAAACACGCCGCCGGAACTGGCAAACGACATTGCCCGCACAGGGTTGTATCTCACCGGCGGCGGTGGCCTGCTCAGCGGCATCGACCAGCGGATTGCCAACGAGGCCGGTGTGCCGGTGCGTCGGGTGGACTATCCCCTGGAGTGTGTGGTGCGCGGAGCGGGTCGGTCCCTCGAAGCGCTGGATCTCATGCGGGGGATGTTCGTGGACTTCTCCGACGGGGACTGAGCCGGCGAAGATCCTCCACTGAGTTGGCCGTGGTCCTCCGCTGGGCGAGCGCAGGGCTTCTGTTGAACTAACGCAGGTCCTCCGCGGCTTGGCGGACCTGCCAGTCCCGATCCTCCGCGGCCCGCTCGAGAGCCTCGTCCACCTCGGGACCCGAGAACGCGGCCAGAGCCAGGACGGCCCGGCGACGCACCGTGGCCCGGTCCCGGGTCGCAGTGAGAACGGCGGCGAGCCCCTCTTCATCGCCGATCGCCCCGAGCGCGGCCACTGCCGTCTCCCTGCAGAGTCCCTCGGGATGGCTCGTGGCGATCTCGCAAAGGCGCGACACGATGGCGGGAGCGGGCGCAGGGTGCTCACCGCACGCCCAGGCCGCAGCCTCGACGACGCGTGCGACCCCGTCGCCGAGCGCGCCGGCGAGGTCGACGTCGCGGCGGCCGGCGGCCAACTCCGCAGCGTGGGCGCGAACCTCCGGGGTGGGGTCTGCCAGTGCGCCGGTGAGATCGGCGGCTGCGAGAGCGCCACGGTGAGCGAGAGCGCTCAACGCGGCGCTTCGTACGCCGGCGCAGCGATCGTCGAGTCCTCGACGTGCGCTGCTCTCGGTGCCGCTGAAGCCGCTGAGTGCCACGGCGAGTCGGCGCCGCAGCGCCTCGCGATCGGGTTGGCGCCCGCCGGCGGTCAGCGCCAAGACGAACCGGTGCCGGAGATCGAGGATCCGCGGGCCCGGATCATCCGATGACGGCCTCCAGCGCGATACCGCCGACGAAGGCCAAGAATCCCACCAGGGCGGCCAGCAGCACGCCGAGAATGCCGATCAGGGCCAGCAGCGCAGCGGCGGCCCCCAGCCTGTGCCACCAGCGGAACCCGGCGCCGGGGCCGTAGCGGGCACGCTGGCGGCGGAACGGGTCTCGCCAGAGGGTCGTCGCCAGGGCTGCGCCGGAGCGGGCCGCCCCTGCGCGGCCAGGACTGGGCGGGCTCGACTCCGAGCGCTCGCCGGCAGGCGCGCCCTCTAGCGTGGAGGGCGAGCCCACGGGTCCGGTGGCGGCGAGGTGTGTGGTGGCCGATGCGAACACAGTCAAGCTCACGCTAGCGAGCCTGGTGCGCGGATTCCGGAACTGGATGGGGAATCTCTGGCGAACGGTGAGGAGAATCGCACAGCGGTCCGCCGCGGGGGATCCGCGCCGGCCTGCCCGGGCGCTGCGGTCGGGTGTTGGGAACCTTCGCCGGCGCGGCGCGCGCGGCCTCGTCGGGGCGTTCTGGGGCTGGTGCCGGCGGAACCCGCGCCGCTCGCTCCCGCTTGCCGCAGTACTGGCCGCCGTCGTGACGGCGGTGCTGGTTCTGACATTCGTCTCGGCTCCGTACTACGCGCTGTACCCGGGCGACGTCTACTCCGCCACCGGGGCCGTCTCCTCCGACAGCGAGCCCACCTACGAACCCATGAGCCTCATCGGCTTCGTGACCATCTCGGCGCACCCGACCGAGTCGCTCTGGCAGTGGGTGGTCGCCTATCTCGACGACTCGGTCACCCTCCAGCACGAGGACGTCTTCAACCGGGGGTTGACGCCCCAGGAGCGCCGCAACACCGACGCCCGTCTGATGACCCGGTCCCAGGACCTCTCGGTGTACGTGGCGCTGGCCGAACTGGGATATGACCTGCCGGACTCCCAGGTCGTCGTGAGCGGGTTGATCCCGTGCATGCCTGCGGCCGAACACATAACAATCGGTGACGTCATCACGTCGGTCGGCGGGGAGCCCGTGTCGGAGTCCTCCGAGGTCTCCTCGGCTGTTCGCAGTCGGGAAGTGGGTGAGCTGGTCGAGTTCGGGCTTCGGCGCCAGGACGAGACCGAGAGCGTCGTGGTCGACATCCGGCTGGGTTCCAGTGCGGACGAGTGCATCGATCCCGCCACCCGCACCACCCGGGAGGACGAACGTCCCCTGCTGGGGGTGATTCTGGCGAACGATGTCGGTGACCTGGGGGTGGACGTCGACTTCGCCACCGGCAACATCGCCGGCCCATCCGCGGGACTGGCGTTCTCCCTGTCGGTCGTGGACCTGCTCTCGCCCGGCGAACTCACCGAAGGACGGCCCGTCGCGGTCACCGGGACCATCTCCCCGGACGGCTCGGTCGGAACCGTCGGCGGCATCGCCCAGAAGGTCCAGGCGGTGGAGCAGCGGAACTTCCGGTTGATGCTGGTCCCGCCGGGTCAGTACGAGGAGGCGGCAGCGGCGGCCTCGGAGGCGCTGGAGATCGTGGAGGTCTCCTCCATGGCCGAGGCCATGGCCGTGGTGGCCCCGAACTGGTCCCCCCCGGAACGCTGAGGGCCGGGGAACACGATCGTGTTCCCGGTGTGCGGCGGGAGTGGCCCCGAACTGGTCCCGGCCGGAGCGCTGATAGCGGCGGCGCCGTTACCCGATCTGCGCTGCGGGACGCCGTACGATTGGCGCCGGTGCAGAATCCGAAGTGCTCATCGTGACCTCCGAGGAGGCGCGTCCGGCCCTCAGCCCTGAGGAGGTGGCCGGGCGCCGATTCGCTGCCGCCAGGAAGGGCTATGACCGTGGCGAGGTGCGGGCGTTCCTGGAGGCGGTGGCGTCGGAGCTGGCGGCAGCGTCCGAGCGCATGACCGAACTCGAACGGCTGGCGGCGCGCGCCGTGTTGGAGGCGGAGGAAGCCGAGCCGCCGAACGCCGAGGATCTGCTGGAGGCCGTCTCGGCGGAGGCGTGGCGCGACGAGGTGCTGGCCGATCTGGATCGGCGGCGCCGCGAGTTGAATGGCGAGGTGGTGCGGCTGCGCGCCGGCCGGGACCGCCTGAGGGCCGATCTGGGTGAAGTGGCTGACGAGCTGGCCGAACAGCTGCGCCGCCTCGACGGGTCGCTGCAGGCAGCCCGATCGGCCGGCGACCTCGCTGAGCAGAGATCCGTCACCGAGTCGCCGAGGAGCGTCGAGGAGCGGCACGCCGAGTTGGAGGCGGCTCGCCTCGCCGGGTTCGCGACGGTGAGTACGGCCGACCGGCAGTCGCGGGACGATAAGCCCGAGCCGGCGGCGCTGCATTCCCCCGGTGATCTAGTCGCGGATCCCGACGGTGCAGCGGTGGCACCCACCGGCGATGTTGTCGAGACGCTCGAAGTGGGCGAGCTCTTCGCCCGCCTGCGCGCCGAGCGCACCGGCGCCGGGCCGGAGGGCGACCAGCCTTTCGCAGGCGCCTAGAGCCGCGCACCGGCCGGCCGGATCGGGTACGGGGCCACGGTGTCGCCCGCTGCACCACCGATCGCGGCGGCGGGCAAATCCGGTCGCCCGCAGTAGGCTGCCGCCATGTCGATGACAGGGCCACGGGGTCCGCGCGGTCCGCAAACGCCTGCTTCGCCGCCCCGATCCCGTCGTCTGCGGCGGAGCCTGTTCATAGGGATCGCCGCTGTGATCATCGTGCTGGTGTCGCTCCGCGGCGCCGCCGGCTTCTACACGGACTTCCTCTGGTTCGACGCCTTGGGCCAAGCCGACGTCTGGCGCACGATCATCCTCTCCCGGATCTCCTTGGCGCTCATCTTCATCGCGGTTCTGTTCGTCCTTCTCTACGGGAACCTCTCGATCGCGGACCGCATGGCGCCCACCCAGCGACCACGCGGCCCCGAGGAGGACGCGCTGGCTCGCTACCACGCTTCGATCGGGCAGCGGCCGCGCCTGGTGCGCCTCGGCTTGACCCTGCTGTTCGCTCTGCCGATCGGCGCCGGTGCCTCCGATCAGTGGGAGGAATGGCTCCTGCTGACCAACAGCGTCAACTTCGGCGCGATCGATCCCATCGATGCGCTGTGGTTCGGCAACGACGTGGGGTTCTACGTCTTCCAGTTGCCCTTCCTCACCTACATCGTCAACTGGCTCTTCAACGTCGTCCTGCTGACCTTCTTCATAACCGCCATCGCCCATTACGTGAACGGCGGGATCCGTTTCCAGAAGAAGGGCCAGCGCGTCACCCCGCAGGTCAAGGGACATCTCTCGGTGCTGCTGGGGGCGCTGGCGCTCATCAAGGCCGTGGACTATTTCCTGGGTCGCTACGAGCTGACGACGTCCACATCCGGTGTCGTGGACGGCGCGACGTACACGGATCTGAACGCCCGGTTGCCGGTGCACTGGCTGCTCATCCTGATCTCGCTGCTGGCGTTCATCCTGTTGATCGTCAACATCCGGCTGAAGGGCTGGGTTCTGCCCACTCTGGCCGTCGGGCTGTGGGCCTTCGTGGCGATCGTCATGGGCGGCATCTACCCGCTCATCATCCAGCGCCTGCGGGTGGAGCCGGCCGAGTCCACTCGTGAGCAGGTGTACATCGAGCACAACATCGCTTCCACGCGCCTGGCCATGGGGCTCGACAAGGTGGAGGTCCGCACGTTCGACTCCACCGGGGGACTCACGTTCGACGAGGTCGAGCGCAGCGAGGACATCATCGGCAACCTGCCGCTGCTGGATCCCGCGATCCTGCCGCTGACCTTCGAGAACCGCGAGGGCGAGCGGAACTACTACCACTTCTCCGAGGTGCTGGACGTCGACCGCTACGAGATCGACGGCAAGATGACGCCGGTGGTGCTGGGGGCGCGCCAGCTGAACCCCGGCAACCTCCCGCAGACTTCCTGGGAGGCCCGCACGCTCACGTTCACGCACGGCTTCGGCGTGGCCCTGGCACCGGCCAACACCGTGGAGGCGGGCCTGCCCGACTTCCGCATCGGCGGACTTCCGGTCAGCAACGATCTGGGTATCGCCCTCGACGAGCCCCGGCTCTACTACGGCGAGGAGTTGGGCGGCTACGCCGTCGTCCGGACGGATCGTCAGGAGGTGGACGTTCCCACCGCGAGCGGCGAGGAGGCGTCCTACACCTACCAGGGCGAGGGCGGCGTGCCGATCGGCGGCTTCTTCCGGCAGGCGTCGTTCGCGCTGCGGTTCTGGGAGGTGGACCCGCTGCTGTCGGGGTTCGTCACCGACGAGAGCAAGGTGATCTACGTCCGTGATGTGCGCGCGCGTGTCAAGAAGCTGGCCCCGTTCCTGCACATCGACAACGACCCGTATCCGGTTCTGGCCGAGGGACGGGTGCAGTACATCGTGGACGCCTACACCACTACGTCGAAGTATCCCTACAGCCAGCGAGCCGATACCGAGCAGCTCGGCGACAACAGCGGTCTGCGCCACCGCTTCAACTACGTGCGGAATTCGGTGAAGGCTGTGGTCGACGGTTTCGACGGCACCACGACCCTGTACGTCGTCGACCCGGACGATCCCATCCTGCAGGCGTACCGGAATGCCTTCCCCGACCTGTTCGAGGACTTCGACAACATGCCGCAGGAGGTTCTCGAGCACATCCGCTACCCGGAGGACCTGTTCCGGGTGCAGACCAACGTGTGGGCGCGCTATCAGCTCGACGATCCGCAGGAGTTCTACGAGCAGGCAAAGGGCTGGTCCGTGGCCCAGGATCCCGGCGCGGTCACCGGCGTGTTGACTTCACCGATCACGACCCCCGACGGCGTGGTGCAGCAGCCCTCCCGCGAGGCGCGCATCGACCCGTACTACCTGCTGACCCGCCTGCCGGAGGAGGACGATCAGGACTTCGTGATCCTGCGGTCCTACGTGCCCGTGTCGACCGAGGACACCCGCCGGGAGCTCACCGCCTTCATGGTGGGCAAGGGCGACCCCGACGAGTACGGGGAGTTGGTTGTCTACAAGGTCGAGCCGCTCGGTTTGACCGATGGTCCGGCCCTCGTCAACTCCAAGATCCAGAGCGATCCCAGCATCTCGCGCGTGGTGACCCTGTTGAACCAGCAGGGATCCCGAGTCGAGTTCGGCGATCTGGTGCTCGTGCCGGTGGAGGACTCGATCCTCTACGTGCGGCCTCTCTACGTGGTGGCGCAGAGCCCGCCGGTGCCCGAGTTGCAGCAGGTCATCGCCGTGCTCGGCGAGCGGGTGGTGATGTGCCCGACGCTGAGCGAGGCACTGCGCGGCCTGTTCGGCCTGACGGTGGTGTCGGACTCCCAGAACGCCTCGGCGTCGAGTTGCGTGGGCAACACGGCGGCGCTCGCGGCGGAGACCGCTGCGGCCGAGCTTGCCGCAGAGCCACCGCCGCCCCCGCCCGAGCCCGCTCCGCCGCCGCCCGAGCCCGCTCCGGCCCCGCCCCCGCCAGTGTCGCCGGGCGACGTTCCCGACGAGGTCGGTGCCCTGCTGGCGGAGGCTGTTGCCCGCTTCGCCGAGGCCGACGAAGCCCTGCGCGAGGGGCGCCTCGATCTCTACCAGCAGCGCGTCGACGAGGCCGAGGATCTCATCCGCCGCGCCAACGAGGAGCTGGAAGGCTCGTTCTAGTCGCGGCCGGGCGCGCCGCCGGCCACCCGATCACGTCATTCCGGCGAGGGCCGGATTCCATGATTCCGAGGGGCAGTGTTCTGATCCCGCCGGCCGCGGTCGGGGACCTTCCTGGCAGCTTCTCCGGTCAGGCCCTCTTGGCCAATTCGGCGTCGCGCAGGACGCGGCGCAGGATCTTGCCGGAGATGGCCCTGGGGATGGCGTCGATGAACTCCAGCTCGCGGATCTGCTTGTAGCCGGCCACTTGGCCGGCGATGAAGTCCTGTAGCTCGCCGGCGGTCGCCTCGGCGCCCGGCTTGAGCACCACGAAGGCCTTCGGGATCTCGCCGGCCTCGTCGTCGGGCACCGGGATGACCGCCGCGTCCCCCACGGCGGGGTGTGACAGCAGCAGCCCCTCCAACTCGGCGGGCGGCACCTGGAACGCCTTGTACTTGATGAGTTCTTTCAACCGGTCGACGATGTAGAAGTCGCCGTCGGCGTCCATGTAGCCGATGTCGCCGGTGTGCAGCCAGCCGTCGGCGTCGATCGTGTCGGCCGTGGCCTGCGGGTTGTTGAGGTAGCCCTTCATGATGTGCGGGCCGCGCACCCAGATTTCACCCGATTCGCCCGGTTCCACGTCCTCACCGGTGGAGACGTCGACGACGCGGCACTCGCTGCTGGGCACCAGCCCTCCGACCGAGCCGGGCTTTCCGGAGCCCTCCAGCGCCACGTGGGTGGCTGGACTGGTCTCTGTCATGCCGTAGCCCTGCAGGATCTCCGCCCCGATCCGGTCGGTGGTCTCGTTGGCCAGTTCGGTGCTGAGGGGCGCGGCGCCGGAGACGATCGTCTTGAGTTTCGACAGGTCGTAGTTGTCCACGAGCGGGTGCTTCGCCAGCGCCAGCACGATCGGCGGCACCAGATAGGCGCGGGTCACAGCGTGATCCTGCATCACCCCAAGGAATTGCTCGAGGTCGAAACGCGGCAGCGACACCGTGGTGGCGCCGAGGCGCAGGTTGAAGTTGATGAGGATCTGCAGGCCGTAGAGGTGGAAGTAGGGGAGGACCGCGATCACCACGTCGTCGGGTTCGGCGGCCACCACCGAACTGCCCTGCACCAGGTTGGACACGAGGTTGTGATGGGTGAGCATCACGCCCTTGGGGTTGCCGGTCGTGCCGCTGGAGTAGGGGAGCACGGCGACGGTGTCCATCACGCCCACCGGAGCGTGGCCCTCGTAGGCGTCGCCGACGACCATGGCAATGGCGTCGACGATGTCGTCTGCGGGTTCGGTCTCGCCGAGGACGATGATGCGGCCGATGGCGCTGCCGCCGGCCATTGCCTCACGGGCCAGGGGCAGGAAGAGCGGGATCGTGAACAGCCAGGTGGCGCCGGAGTCCTCGATCTGGTGGCGCAACTCGCGGGCTGTGTAGGTGGGGTTCACGGTCGTGACAGTGCCGCCGCAGACGAGTGTGCCGTGCAGGGCGATGGCGTACTCGGGGATGTTGGGGGCGAGGATCATGAGAACCTCACCCGGTTGGAACCCGCGCTCCACCAGCCCGCCGGCGAACCGCTGGACCATCGCGTGCAGGGTCCCGTAGTCGTAGGTCCGCCCCGACGGGCCGTCCACGAGAGCGGCTTTGGTGGGGTAGTCCCCGGCGTGCTCGAAGACGTACGGCGTCACCGGAACATCAGGAAACGACACATCGGGCAGGCGGCTCGTGATCACCATCGTTGGCCTCCAGGGCTCATCGAATGTCCAGCACCAGCCAGCCTAGGAGACCGCCGGTCGTCGTCGCGGCCCGGCCTCCCGGCCTCCTCCCTCGATGGTCCGCTGTTGCCCTGTCCGGGCTGGCCGGGGCCACTGCCGGTACGGCTCAGGGAGTTGCCGGGACAGGGTGGCGTGTGGGGTTCGGGGCGGTGGTGGCGCTGGGGCGGGTTCTGTGGCGGTGGTGTGCGTGGCGGTGTCCGGGTCCGCGGCTGCGCGGCTCGTGCCCGTCAGTTCGTCCGCCACCTGTCGGACCCGCAGTCCCGGGAGGCGGGTTGGCGGGTGGGGCGAGGGTGAGTTTGCCTCCGGGGTGGCGGGTGATTTCTTCGCCGTTCTGGTGGACGCGGACGTGGTGGCAGCGCCAGCACAGCAGGCAGGTGTTCTCGAGGGTGGTTTCGCCGCCGTGTTTCCAGTGCTTGAGGTGGTGGACCTCGCAGATCTGGTGGTGGGCGCCGCAGCCGAT
>JAPONU010000107.1 GCA_026713745.1 bacterium | reverse complement strand
GCGGTGGAGTACTCGGTCGGCCGGGGGCGCAAGGTGAGCGCGGTGAGTGGCGTCAGCTTCGATCTCGCAGCCGGCGAGACCCTGGGGCTGGTCGGCGAGTCCGGCTGCGGGAAGTCCACGACCGCCCGCGCTGTGCTGCAACTGCCCCGCCCCACCGCAGGAGAGGTCGTCTTCGACGGAACAGACCTCACGAAGCTGCGCGGCGAGGAACTGCGACGGGTCCGTACCGGCCTGCAGATGATCTTCCAGGATCCGATCGCCTCGCTGAACCCGCGCCGGGCCGTCGGCGCCATCGTGCGAGAGGGTCTGGACATCTGGCCGGACCATCGGTACCTCCCCACCGAGGGCCACAGCGGGGAGGATGCGGGCAACGGCGCGGGATCGAGCGATCCGGGAATCACCACCGACCGGGTGCGCGCCGTCCTGGCCAGCGTCGGCCTGGATCTCGACGAGGTCGCCGGCCGCCGACCCCACGAGTTCTCCGGCGGCCAGTGCCAGCGGATCTGCATCGCCCGGGCGCTCGTCCTGGACCCGCGTGTGCTGATCTGCGACGAGCCGGTCTCCGCGCTCGACGTGTCGATCCAGGCCCAGATCCTGAACCTCCTGGAGGATCTGAAGGAGCTGTACGGCCTGACGATGCTGTTCATCGCCCACGACCTTGCCGTGGTGAAGAGCATCAGCGACCGCGTCTGCGTCATGTATCTGGGCCGGATCTGTGAGATCGGACCCACCGAGACGATCTTCGATCGCCCTGCCCACCCCTACACCGACGCCCTGCTGGCCTCGATCCCCCAACTCGATCCGGGAGGCCAAACCGACGAGGACATCCTGGCCGGCGACCCACCGTCGCCCTTCGACGTGCCCTCCGGATGCCGCTTCCGGACACGCTGCCCCAGAGCAACCGAGTTGTGCGCCGAGCAGGTGCCCGAGTTGCGCCCGGCGCCCGACGGGCAGTTCGTGGCCTGCCACTTCCCACTCACGGGCAACTTGGCGCAGTAGCCGTCCGAATGAGAGTCCAACGCATGGGCGAGCGCGAGTTCATCGCGCTCATGGCAGCCCTCACCGCCAGCACCGCCTTGGGCGTTGACGTGATGCTGCCCGCACTCGGCGAGATCCGAGATGCGTTCGGACTGCCGGCGGACTCAACGACCCTCTCCTGGACGGTGAGCCTCTACCTGCTGGGTTTGGGGTGCGCCCAGCTGGTGTTCGGGCCCCTCGCCGACCGGTTCGGGCGCAAGCCGACGCTGTACGCCGGGCTGGCCCTGTACGTGGCAGGAGCGGCGGGGGCCGCGCTGGCGCCCTCGCTGGGGTTCCTGCTGGCGAGCCGTGTCGTCTGGGGCTTCGGCGCCGCCTCCCCGCGGGTGATGGCACTGACGATCACCCGCGACCGGTACGTGGGTGATCGCATGGCACGGGTGATGTCGCTGATCATCGCGGTGTTCCTGATCGCCCCGATCCTCGGGCCCGCGATGGGAGAGTTGCTGTTGCTGAGCGGGACGTGGCGGTGGGTGTTCGGCTTCTCCGTCGTGACCGCGGTGGTACTGGCCCTGTGGCTGGTCCGCCTCGACGAGACGCTCGACCCCGCCAACCGGCTGCCCCTCGACGTCAAGCGCCTCCGGAAGACCTTCAGGACCATCGTCGGCACCCGCGTCACGCTGGGTTACGGCCTGGCCCTCACCTTCGAGATGAGCGCCTTCACGGCCTTCCTCGCCAGCTTCGAGTTGCTCCTCGACGACGTGTACGACCGCAGCGGGCAGTTCGCCCTGCTGTTCGGCGCCAGCGCGGCGGTCATGGCGCTGGCCGCTCTGGGCAGCGCCCGCACCATTGGTGCAGTGGGCTCACAGAGCGTGCTGCGGACGGCGATCATCGCCCATGCGGTCGGGGGGTCGGCGCTGGTGGCGATCTCGCTGGTCGGAGGAGGCGCCCCGTCGTTCTGGATCTGGTACGCCGTGCTGACCGGGCTGAACGCCCTCCACGTCGTGATCGGCCCCATCTGCAACTCGCTGGCCATGGCCCCGATGGGCGAGATCGCCGGGACCGCCTCGGCGGTCATCGGCGCCGTCTCCCTCGTCGTCGCCTCCCTGCTGTCGTCGATCACCAACAACCTCATCTCCGGGTCGGTGACGCCGCTGTCGTTGGGGTATCTCTGCTACGGATTGCTCGCCGGTGCGTGCATCCTCTGGGCCGGCCGCCAGGCTGTGCCGGGGCACCGAGCGGGTTAGCGTTCCCGCATGGAGTTCGCGGGCAAGACCGCCATCGTGACCGGCGCCAGCCGCGGCATCGGCGCGGCGATCGCCACCGAGTTGGGGCGGCGGGGAGCAAACGTGGTGTGCGCGGCGCGTGCCAGCGTGGCGAACCCTCTGCGCCTGCCGGGCACCGTGGACGAGACCGCCCGGGCGGTCAGCGAGGCCGGCGGTGTCGGGCTGGCGGTGCCCTGCGACCTCACCAGCGACGATGACATCGAGCGTCTCATGGCCACCACCCTGGACCGCTTCGGCCGGCTGGACCTGCTGGTCAACAACGCCGCGGTGAGCTTCGGCGGCGACCTGGACATCCCGATGAAGCGGTTCGACCTGCTCATGCGCATCAACGTGCGGGCACCACTCGTGGCCACCCGGCTCGCCCGGCCCCACCTGGCGGCCGCACCCGACGGGGGGCGCATCTTGAACGTGGGCTCGGTCACCGCCACCGGCTACTTCCCGACGATGCTGACCTACGGCATGTCCAAGGCGGCGCTGGAGCATCTCACCGTCACCTCCGCGGCGGTGCTGCGGACCGATGGCATCGCCGTCAACTGCTACCGGATCGACGTGCAGGTGGCCTCGGAGGGCTACGTCATGAACGCGCCCGACGCCGACCACTCGACCTGGGCCGACACCTTCACCGCGGCCGAGGGGGCGCTATGGATGCTGGTCCAGCCGATCGGCTGGACCGGCCGCGTCGTGCCGCTGCTGGCGCTGGCCGACCACGTGCCGTCCATCGCCCGGCTGGGCCAGGAACAGTTCACCCCGACCGGCCCTTGGACGGTGGCATCGGCACTCGGGGAGTCGCTCGACCTCTAGAGCTGCCGGCACGGCGCGGGTCGTCTCGGCGGCTCGGCCCTCTCCTCCGAACCCCACATGGACAATGCATGGCCGGGCCCGTGGGCGACGGGCCGCTACCGGCAGCCAGACTTGTTCTTTGTGGGATCCGCTACGCGATAGTTCTGGCCGCTCTTGGGTGTTGGGGGAAGAGTGCTTCCCTTCGGCACGGTACGCTCCTCACCGGTTCGACCGCCACGAGGGCCCACGATTTCGTACTGGGCCGAGACAGGGGCTGCCTCGCCAGGCTTGTAGGTTTCGTCCACGGTGTAGTCCTCCTTACGGGAGTGGATTGAATTGTTCCGTCCGGATCTGTGAAGTATAGTGTGAAATATGACCGACGCGCTTGATGTACGGACCCCATTCGGGGAACCGGTTGAGGAGATTCCCCTGCCACATGCTCCGCTCATCGCTGTCGTCGCCCAAATCAGGTTCCCCCCGATCGCATCGATTGCGCGGGAGGAGTTCGTCGGCCCGTTCCAAGAGCGGATCAGGCAACAATTCCCGGTTCTGCGCCAAGAACGCGAAGTGAACGTGGTTCTCACTCCGTCCGGAGTCAGCCCCGGAGGCGACCCGGCCCCAATCTGGCGTTTCCTCGACCGCCCAAAAGATCCCGAATGGAAAGTCTCGTTGGCCCCCTCCTTCGTCGCGCTCGACACGTCGAACTACGAGAGTCGGACCGACTTTCTCCGCCGATTCCGCGCCGTGCTCATTGCCCTCACCGACACCATCGCTCCGTCCACGAGCGATCGAATTGGCATCCGCTATGTGGATCGCGTCCAACTCGATGAGGGCAACGCGGACTTGGAGGAGTGGATAAGGCCCGAAGTGCTCGGCATGGTACCCATCCAGCCCGGGGGGAGTGCCAGTCTCTCACACAGCATCTCGGACACCGAGTTTCAACTAGGAGATGCGACACTCCATGGGCGATGGGGACTGATCCCTCCTAGCACACAACTCGATCCTCTCCACGGGGATGCCATTGATGTGCCGTCGTGGATCCTGGATCTCGACATGTACACGAGCAAGATGGGGGAATTTAACGTGGCACAACTCATGTCGGCTACGGAGGAGTTCGCTGCGCGCATCTACCGATTCTTC
>JAPONU010000106.1 GCA_026713745.1 bacterium | reverse complement strand
TGGCCGACCTCGTTGCTCCCCCAGCAGGAAACCGAGCCATTCGTATGCACGGCGCAGACGTGGACACCGGGTCCGTCGATTGTGGGCCAGTTCATCGAGACCGCCACCGCGTCCGCGATGCCCGCCACGCGCGCCGGTGCCGGCCGGGGCTGCCGAGTGCCGTCGCCCAGCTGCCCCGAACCGTTGTTCGTCCCCCAGCAGGCCACCCCACCGTCGGCTAGCAACGCGCAGGCGCTCCGGTAACTCGCCGTCACGGCCACGGCGTCGGTGACACCGGGCACGACTTCGGGAGGAGCACCATCGGCGGTATACCAGCAGACCACCTCCCCGTTGGCGCGGGCTGCGCACTTGCGACTCCGACCGACCCCCACCGAGACGACCGAGTCAAGACCCCCGACCTTCTGGGGCCTCTCGTAGTTCCGCGACGCGGCTCCCCAACCCCAGCACGAGACGCCGCCGTCCCGGTGGACGGCGCACGTCGAGGTCTGCCCGGCGGAGACCGTCGCCACGTCCGCCAGCCCCGGGACTCTCCGGGGGGAGGCAACCGGGTCGGTCGTTCCGTCGCCGAGCCGCCCCAATTCACCGGCGCCCCAGCACGAGACCCCGCCGTCCCGATGGACCGCACACGTGTGCGACTCCCCGGCGGCGATGGCAACAGCGTCGCTTAGGCCGAGAACCGGGCGCGCCAGGTATTGGGGGAGGAAGTCGCCCCCGCCGAGCTGGCCGGAGCCGCCGGGTCCCCAGCAGGAGACGGTGCCGTCGGAATGCAGGGCGCATGCGTGGACCCGCGAGGACAGGGTCTCCCCCATCGTCACGGTCACGACGTCATCCAGTCCGGCAGCCGCGAGGTGGTCGCGATAGCCGTTCCGACCCCAGCAGGAGACCCCGCCGTCGAGGCGGACAGCGCAGCTACGGCCCGCGGAGACCGCCATGAGAGTCTCGCCGCCCCGCGGCGCGCCGCCCCGCGTGAACTCCTCCGGCGAGTCGTCGGCAAGCGCCACGCCCAGCGTCAGAGGCGAACTCGACAGCCAACGCCCGAGCGTCGTGCCCGCCGGGAAGAAGCGCCGACTCGGCAACAGCCGCTCGCCCCAATCCCCGTCACCGCCGAGTTGCTGCAGCCCGAACTCCACGCGGCCGTCGACACGCTGCTGCGCCACGATCCGCACCTCGGCCTTCGGGACGTCGCCGCCGGCGACGGTGATGCTCAGCGGCGAACTCGACAGCCAGCGCCCGGGTGCAATCCCCGCCGGGAAGAAGCGCCGACTCGGCAACAGCCGCTCGCCCCAATCCCCGTCACCGCCGAGTTGCTGCAGCCCGAACTCCACGCGGCCGTCGACACGCTGCTGCGCCACGATCCGCACCGTCACGTCGGCATCCTGAGCACTCGCCGCCGCCGGCATCATCGCGACGCCCACCGACACGGCCAGCGCCGCCACCAAGCCGCGCCAATGCCGCCTCATCGATCCCCTCAGTACAAGCGACCTCTACACGTGTCGCAGGTTTGCCGTCTCCGTGTGGTCCATGATCTGCCGATCGTCAGAATACGCACCGACGGGGCACTTCGTATGGCCGCCCACAGCTCCGAGCCGCTGGGGATGTTCTCGGTGCACCAGTCGGAGATCTCCCGGTTGTCGTGGTGCGGGTGGGTTGTGTTGTCGTGTCCCGGGTCAGTCGTTGTCCGGTTGGCAGGTTCTGGTGGCGACGGCGCCGTTGTGGGTGGTGGTGA
>JAPONU010000105.1 GCA_026713745.1 bacterium | reverse complement strand
TGCTGTGCGGGCACTGCCACCACAAGGAGATCCACTCCAAACGCGGCGCCGAGATCACCCGCGGACCCCGCGGGAAACTCACCATGCAATACCCCGACCGCAAACCCCAACACATACCCCTGCGCTGCTGAACACCCCAACCCCGCTGACATCGGTGGGATCAGCATCTCCCCGCATTGGACCCGACCCGGACCTGAGCAACAAACCCCGCCCCGGGACACGCCACCTGCGCCCGCCGCCCACCACACGGCGCCGCCACGCACAAAACACCACCCCATCGGAACTGCGATAGCCCGTCGAACGCACCAACTCGTAGCTGTCGAAATTCGGCCAACTCCCCCGCAACACCGACCCGCGCCCCAGCACCGACACGCCCAACTCACCCTCGCCATCGCCGTATTGATCTGCGCCAACTCATCGACCGGCGCGACCTGGAGTGCAAGACCGACGTGGTCGCCGCACCGGCGCCTGTTGATCTGCGCCAAACTCATCGACCGGCGCGACCGCTGGGACCCCACCTACCCGCGCACGTTTTGGCGCCCGCCGTGAGGTATCCGTCCGGCGAGACGAAAGGCGACTGCGGCGCCCGCCAGCAGAGCACAGCCGATGAGCCAGGCCCAGTTGTAGGAACCGACGACGTCGACGACGGCTCCGAACGTGGTCGGTGCGGCAACTGCGCCCGCGTAGTAGCCGGCCATCGTGATGGCTGTGGCCTGGGCCACCGCCGGGCCGACCCGGTCCACGAACGCGGCCTGCATGGTGCCGATGCAGGCCAACTGCAGCGAGATTCCCCCGACCACACCCAGCACCGCCACGCCGAGTCCCAGCGTCCCGCCCGCCTGGATCAGGGCGCTGCAGGCGCCCGTGGCCAGTGCGAACGTCACAACGAGGGGGACCCTCCGGGACGGACCGGCCCGATCGACCCCCAACCCGCTGATGATCATCACCCCGGCACCGATGGCCGTGGCCATCCCCACCAGCAGGCCGGAGAGCGCGGGGCTGGCGCCGAGGGACTCCTCCAGGTAGGGCACCGACCAGGAGTACATGGGTTGCGAGCCGAAGATCATGAGGAATGCGCCCACCGGGAACCACACGAAGCCGCGCGGCAGGCGGTGTTCGGCGGCAGCCGCGCGACCCACACGATCGTCGGGCAGGACCCAGGCGGCGGCAATGGCCACAACGGCCGCCGCGGCACCCAGTCCAGCGAAGACCCACTCCCAACTCCAGCGGTTCGCTATCCACGGACCGGCGGCAGAGCTGATCGCCCCGACCGCGGGAACCCCGGCGGTCCGAGCGGACAGCGAGACGGTTCGCCGCCGGGCCGTCACCGCGCCGGCCACCGCAACGGTGGTGGCCACGTTCACGAGGGCGTAGCCGAGCCCGCCGAAGACCGCGGCCACGTAGAGCACGGCATAGTTCCCCACGAGGGCAGCCAGACCGGCGGCCAGCGCCACGAGCGCCAGAGCCGCCACCGAGGCCAGGCGCGCGCCCCAACGGTCGGTTACACGCCCCGACACCGTGGACCCGGCGGCGGTGCAGATGAAGTGCACCGTGATCACGAGACCCACCTGCCAGCGGTCCAGGCCCAGGTCGGTGCGCAGAGCGGTGGCGATGTAGCCCGGGGCGAAGGCCACGATCGAACCGAAACCGGTCGACGCGGTGCTCACCGCCACCACCACCGCCGGCGACGGCCTTCTCTCCACTCTCATCCGGCCATCCAAGCGAGTCGCTCCGTCGGTCGGCGCGCTCCTACCGGTTCGAGATGCCCGAGTCGAACCGGACCGCTTGACGCGCCGCCCTGCGAGCAGGTGAGCCTACAGATCCCCCGGTGCAGCAGGGGTGCCGTGAACTGCCGGTGCTCAGCGCGGGACGCTCAGCTGCCGTCGTCTAGGTAGGCGATGACCTCCCCCACCGGGATCATGTCCTCGCCGGCGGGTTGGACGATCTCCACGAGCGTGCCCGTGGCGAGCGACTCCATCTCGATCACGATCTTGTCGGTCTCGATCTCCGCCAGGGGCTCGCCGCGCCCGACCTCGCCACCCACCTCGGCGAGCCACGACTCGATCCGGCCCTCGGTCATGTCGTAGCCCAGCTTGGGCATGTGAACCGGAATCCGCATCAGGGACACACCGAGCGGACGGCGTCGGCGATCCGCTCGGCGCTGGGGATCATCGCATCCTCCAGGGGCGGGCTGTGCGAGATGAGGATCTCCGGCATGCTCACCGCCACCGGCGGCACGGCCAGCGGCGCCGCGGCGGTGGCGAGCCGGGAGATGATCGAGGCGCCCCAGCCGCCGTCGTGGTACTGCTCCTCGGCGATCACGAGCCGCCCTGTCCGCCCCACACTCGCCGACACGGTCGCCATGTCGAGCGGCCGCAGCCACGAGATGTCGATCACCTCGACGTCGATGCCCACCGATGCGAGAGCCTCCGCCGCCTCGAGCGAGCGGTGGACCATGAGCAGCGACGCCACGAGGGTCACGTCGCTGCCGGGACGCACGACGACCGCCTTGCCGACATCGGCGAGGCGGTCGGCACCGCGTACCAGCGGGCCCTTGCGGAGGTGCATGGCCTTGTGGTCGAACACCACGACCGGGTTGTTGTGGGCGATGGCGGCGCGCAGCAGGTCGTAGGCGCCCTGCGGTGAGCCGGCCACAGCGACCTTCAGGCCGTAGAACTGCAGGAACCAGGACTCGCCGGTGCTGGAGGTCTGGGCGCCGAAGCGGCCGCCCCCGCCGCCGCTGGCGCGCACGGTGACCGGCGCCGAGGTCTGCCCGCCGGACATGAACCGCCAGCGCGGCAGCTCCATGGCGATGGCGTCGAAGGCGGTCGGCAGGAAATCGCTGAACATGATCTCGACAACGGGGCGCAGGCCGGTGAGCGCCATTCCCAGGGCGATGCCGCAGAATCCGTTCTCGGCGATGGGCGTGTCGAAGACCCGCTCGGCGCCGTACTTCTCGTACAGCCCCACCGTCGTCTTGAACGGGCCGCCGGCCTTGGCGATGTCCTCGCCGAGCAGCAGCACCGTCTCGTCGGCCGCCATGGCGTCGTCGAGCGCCAGCCGGATGGCTTCCCGGTAGGTGACAACCTCTGCGCCGCCGGGCGCCGCCGATTCAGTCTGCGAAGACATAGCCCCGGGCCTGATCGAGCGTCGGCCACGGTCCCTCAGCGGCACGGTCGGCCGC
>JAPONU010000104.1 GCA_026713745.1 bacterium | reverse complement strand
TCGGCGAACTTGTTGTCCGAGCAGGTGCGGATCGGGAACGTGCGCAGCAGCAGGTCGAGCGTCTCGCGAATGGCGTAGGCGTGGCCGTAGGGGCCGAAGTAGCGGTTGCCCTTGCGCTTGCGGCCCCGCACGACCATGGCCCGGGGCCACTCGTCGACGAGGGTCACGCACAGGAACGGGTAGCTCTTGTCGTCCCGGTAGCGCACGTTGAAGCGGGGCTGGTGGCGCTGGATGAGGCTGTACTCCAGCAGCAGTGCATCCACCTCGTTGGCGACGGTGATCCATTCCACCGCCGCTGCGGTGGTGACCATCTGCGCGGTGCGGGGCGCGAGGTGCACCGGACTCTGGAAGTAGCTGCCCACACGGCTGCGCAGCGACTTGGCCTTGCCGACGTAGATGATCCGGCCGTCGGCGTCGACGAACTGGTATGACCCGGGAGCGTCGGGAATGGTCGCGGCAGGCGGGCGCTCCAGCACGCCCCCAATCGTACGGGCGCCCCCGCGACGGCCCGGACCGCCGGGGTCCGGAGCCCACCGGAGCGAATCAGGCCCGCAGGATCGGCACCCCGTCCACCACAGCAGAGCGTGCGTGTCGAGTAACAGATTCACGTCCGCCTTCGAACGCGTCGAGAGCCTCCTAAGGGGTCTCGTCGAAGTCCGGCGCCATGGCGATCCCCCCGGACAGGCGACCAGGGACCCGCGCCTCCCGCTCGGGCCGATTCAGTTCGGGGAAATATGTGGCGTAGAAGCCGCGGTCTCGTGTAAGGAAGTTGTCCGCCGCCACGACGGCGTGGGCCCCGATCAGGAAGTCGGTGATGATCCGGCTTCGCGGCCCGCCGGCGCGGCGGTAGCGCTGCCAGCGCAGCCCGGCCTCATAGGCAATGGCCGTCGTGCTCGGGGAGATCGACACGTTGATCTGCTGCAGTGCCCCGTCCAGCGTGGCCCGGTCTCCGAATGCCGGAACGAGTTCGGCGTAGACGACGTCGCAGATGAGGACGGCTCCCGCGTCGTAGGCGCCTCGCAACCGCTGCAGTGACGCCGGCCCGTGTCGCTCGTCCGCCCGGAAGACGTCGAGCAGCACGTTGGTGTCGACGGCTGTGATCACCGTCCTCTGATGTCCTCGATGTAATCGTCGGTGCCGCCCCCGTCGCTGAGGATGGCGTAGACGCCTTCCACCGGATGCTGCGCAGCCGCCCGTTTCCGGATCAGGAGGCCACCCTCGGTGGGCGTGACCTCAACCTCGACGTTGTGATTCAGGCCGAAACGATCCCGGAGCGACTTGGGGATGGTGATCTGGCCTCGTTCGGAGATTTGCATGATCTTCTCCATATGAATTACCGCTACCGAAAATCATATCATAACAGTCCTACGAAGCAGAACCGCCACGATGACAATCGCGTCTCATGCGTTTGCGGGTGTTCTGCTGGGCTCACCGAGCATGATTCCTCGTCCTGCGGCCGGCTTCCCGCGGGCCTGCCGAGCAACCCGTCAGCCGCCGGCTTCGAGGCGGACTCGGTCGGCGGCGAAGGACTCCACGTCGTCGTAGTCCGAGAGGTTCAGCTCGCCCGAAATGCGGCCCTGGGCGATCACGTAGACCCGGTCGGCAACCTCGAAGATTTCGGCGTCCTCGGTGCAGTACAGCACGACGGCCTCGCCGTGGCCCTCCATGTCCGGGAGGCCCAGTTGACTCTCGGGGTCGGCGTACTGGCGCAGCAGGCGATAGATCTCCGACTTGCTGCCCACGTCGACGCCTCGGGTGGGTTCCTCGAGTACGAGGATCCGGGGGCGCGTGGCCGTGGCCGCGCCGATTGCCACCTTCTGCTGGTTGCCGCCGCTGAGCGACCCCATCGGATCGTCCACCGAGCCGGCCTTCACCCTGAACTGGTCAGCGAGGTGCTCTGCCGCGTCCCGCAACGTCCGGGGGTGCAGCAACCCCAGCCGATCGCAGATGTCGGTGCTGAGGCGCGCCAGCAGGTTCTCGCCCACCGAGAGGTTGAAGAACAGATTCTCCGCCCGGTTCGCCCCCACGAACCCCACCTGGGCGGTCGCGGCCCTGACACTCCTGGCGTCGCCGTTGGTCTCGGAGTCGCCGCCCACCCCGACACGCAGCGAGCCGGTCGCCGGTGCAAAGCCCGCCAGCGAATGGACCAGTGCGCGAGCCCCGGAACCCTCAACGCCGGAAATGGCCACGATCTCGCCGACTCCCACCGACATGTCGATGTCGGTGAACCCGCCCTCGCGGTGCATCCAGCCCGAGAGGCGCAGGGCGACCGAGCCGTCCTCACCCTCGGATCGAGACGTCTCGGCGTCTCGATCAACCGTCTCGCCGTCACCCGCTGCACCCCGTGCCACGCCGACGACAAGCTCTCGGGCCACCCGCTCCTCGGTCAGATCATCACCTTGGAGGATCACGCGGCACTGCCCGTCGATGATCATCCCCACCCGGTCGGCGTGCACCACGAGTTCGTGCAGACGGTGCGACACCAGGATCACCACGCATCCGGAATCGGCCAGGTCGTGCATGCGGCGGAAGAGGTCCTCCGACTCCTCCTCGGTGAGAGCCGAGTTGGGCTCGTCGAACAGGAAGATGTGGGCCTCCTGCGCCAGGGCACGGGCGATCTCGGTGCGCTGCTGAGCCGCCAGAGGGAGATACTCGAGGGCCGTGTCGGTGTGGGCACTGAGACCCATGTCCGCCAGCAGATCGGTCTCGGAGGCGTCGATGCGCCGGGTCAGGAGTTTGCCGCCTTCCCGGCCGACCAGCAGGTTCTCCGCCACCGTGAGGTTCAGGAAGACCTGTGGCTCCTGGTGCACGATGGTCACCTCGCCGGCCAGTTCCTCGGCGGTGCGCTCGGTGCCGTCGAGCAGGACGCTTCCCTCGTCGGCGACCACCTCGCCGGCCAGTGTCTTGACCATCGTGCTCTTGCCGGAACCGTTGGGGCCGGCAATGCCGAGGATCTCGCCGGGTTGCGCAGTCAGATCCAGACCGGCGAGAGCGATGGTGTCGCCGTACCGCTTGCGCAGCCCCTCGATGACGATGCCCTCGCCGGAGAGCTCCGAGGTGGCGGGAGCGGTCATCGCCTGCTGTTCATCCTCGTGAAGCGGACCATCAGGTCCTGCAAGCCGGCACCCAGCGACTCACCTCGCTGGCGGCTACGCGCCCACTGGTCCAGCACGACCGCAGCGATCGTGACCGTACCCAGCCACATCTGCTGCACCCAGGCACCCGTCGCGTTGAGACCGAGGCCGTTGGAGATGACGGCCAGCAGCAGGGCTCCCAGGAGTGTGCCCGAGACGGTCCCGCGTCCACCCGCGAGGCTCGCGCCACCGACGATGACGGCTGTGAACACCGGGAACAGGTAGGTGCCGCCCTGGTTGGGCTGCACCTGTGAGATGAAGGAGAAGTCCAGCAGGCCGCCGACCGCCGCCATGCAGGCGCAGATCACGAACGCCATCGTCTTGTAGCGGCGGACGGGGATCTTGGCGAGCAGCGCCGCCTGCTCGTTGCCGCCGATGGCCTTCAACCTGAAGCCGAACACGCCGCGCGACAGCAGCACGCCGAACACGATGGCGAACCCTGCCATCCAGATCACCTGAAGCGGGAAACCCCCCGGAAGGGCGTAGTTGCTGGCCAGTGCCCGGAAGAACGTGTACTCGGCCGCGTCGACGTAGTCGCCGCCGCGTAGCTGCCACTCCTCGGGGTCGGGCGGCAACTCCTGCGCCAGGATCGGCGTATTCCTGCTGACCAGCAGGGTGAACCCGAAAACGAGTGTGTTTGATCCCAAGGTCACGATGAACGACGGAACCCGGACGATGTTCACGAAGAACGAGTTGAACAGCCCCACCCCGATGGCAACGGCGAACGCCAAGAGGATCGCGACGTAGATCGGCCAGCCGAACTCCACCCAGAACTTCCCCATGACGACAGCCGAGAGGACCGCCAGAGCGGAGAACGACAGATCGATCTCGCCGACGAGGAGAACGACCAGGAGACCGAAACCGATGATGCCCAGAACGCCCATCAGCCGGATCATCACGGCCAGGTTCCCCGGCTTGAGGAACAGCCAGTCCGACCAGACGGCGAACACGAAGCCCACGATGACGATGGCACCGAGGAGGCCGCCGATGCGCTGCAGGCCCATCCCTCCCAGTCGCGAGAGAGTTCGGCCGCCGGTCTCTGCGGTTGTGGGCGGCTCGTCGTTGGTCACGCCACTTCCCCCTGCGAAGTCGGTCCCGGGAACGTCGTGATGGGAGGAGGGGTCGGCTCCCCTCCTCCCATCACGTTCACGTCAGAGAGTTAGCCGCCGAGGATCAGATCCAGGTCGCGGCGGGCCGCCTCGACCTGTTCCACCTGAATCGGCAGCAGCGTCTGCGTGTTCGGCAGGATCCTGCCGTTGGCCAGGAACTCGGCGCAGGCGATGGCGCCGAAGCCGGCCTGCTCCGACCAGCGCTGGTCGAGGGCCGCAACCTGGATGCCCCGCTCGACGCCGTCGAGCTGGCCGTAACTCACGTTCCAGCCGATCGTGAACACCTCGCCCTCGCGGCCACCGTCGATGATCGCCCGGTTGGCGTGCTCGGCACCGATGTCCACGTTCTCGATGAAGTCCAGATCGGGGTTGCCGGTGAGGATCGCCCGGTAGTCGTCGTAGGAGATCCCCGGGTCGTAGCCGCCGCCACCGACCTGGATCCCCTCATCCGGGGTGGTGAGGAAGTTGGCATCGGGAAGGAGTTCCAGGATCTTGTCGTAGAAGCCCGTCATGCGTCCCTGGGCCCAGAACTGCGTCGGGTCACCGCCGGAGACCATGAAGGTGTCCCACTCGTGGCCGTTCTCCCGCATGAACTCGATGGCGAGTTCGGCGGCCTGCTGGCCCTCGTTGTACGGCACCTGGGTGAAGTTGGTGAACTCGTTGCCGTTGGTCGTGAGGCCCACGGTGAACACGGGGATGCCGTCGGCGAGGAGGCGGTTCGTGAGCTCCGTGAAGGAGTTGGAGTCCGCCGGCTCGATCGACAGGCAGTCCACCTGGTCGACGGCGACCTGCGCCTCGATCTGGGCGATCTGCGTCGGGATGTCGGAGGGAGAGGTCACCGGTGCCACGACCGTGAAGTCCATGGGATAGATCCGGTAGGCGTCCCCTTGCGTCGCCCGGAAGCCCGCCTCGTACTGGTCGGAGAACAGGGCGATGCCGGAGGACTGGTAGGAGAACAGGTAGTTGATCGGCTCTCCGGTCCGGATCTTCTTGGCGATGCGCTCGTTCAGCACGAAGTCGCTTCCGTCTCTGAGGACGTGCGTGAACGGCAGGTCGCCGCCGGCCTCGGTTGCGGCCGCCTGCGCGGCTGCGAGCTGGTCGGTTGCGAAAGCGAGCGACTCCTGCGCGGCGGCGGCCTCCTCGCCTGCAGCCTCAGCCTCAGCCTGCGCAGCGGCAGCCTCCTGCTGCGCCGCAGCGGCTTCAGCCTGTGCAGCGGCAGCCTCGGCCTGGGCCGCAGCAGCCTCCTCCTGGGCCTGCGAGGCGAACGCCTGCGCATCATCGGCCGTTGCCTGAGCGGCTTCGAGGGCGGCTTCGGCGGCAGCCACGGCCGCCACGTTGCCCTCGGCGGTGGCCTGGGCCAGGTTCGCCGAGGCGATGGCCTCGTCGGCAGCCGCCTGTGCAGCAGCCGCGGCGGCGTTGGCCGCAGCGGCCTCAGCCTCGAGGGCGTTCGTCCTGGTGTTCGCGGAGTCGGCGGCGGACTGCGCGGCCGCCGCGTCTGCTGCCGCGGCAGCTGCGTCCGACCGGGCAGCTGAAGCCTCGGCCATCGCGTCGTCCGCGGCACCGGTGTCGGCGCACGACGCCGCCAGTACCGCCAGAGCCGCCAGCAGCGGCATCACGATCCAACGACTCTTCCGTCTGGTTGCCATGTGGTTCTCTCCCCTGTCGATTGGGTTGTGATGAGGGATGCCCCAGACCGCATGGGTCTCGCCGCACCCGGACTTACCGCCCCGCGCGCACGGCTTGGCGTCCGGCGCGCAGACGCGTCCTCATTCAAGTACACGAGCGTCCGGCGGGCAAACTGCCCCATTCCCCCACCAAGGCACCGCTGCAGGAGAATGCTCGGAACTGCGTTGCACCGGGAGCCGGCACGGATAGCGGCCGCTAGACGAGAACTCGCCGCAGGAAGCGGCCGGTGTGGCTCTCCTCGTGCTTGGCGACCAGTTCGGGGGGGCCCTCGGCCACGATGCGACCACCGCCGTCGCCGCCCTCGGGTCCCAGGTCGATGATCCAATCTGCTGTCTTGATGACGTCGAGGTTGTGCTCGATCACCAGGATCGTGTTGCCGGCGTCGGTGAGCCGGCCGAGGACCCCCAGCAGCTTGCCGATGTCCTCGAAGTGCAGGCCGGTGGTGGGCTCGTCCAGCAGGTAGATGGTGTGACCCGTGGAACGCTTGGCCAACTCGCTCGCCAGCTTCACCCGCTGCGCCTCGCCCCCCGAGAGGGTGGGGGCCGGCTGGCCGAGGCGGATGTACCCCAACCCCACGTCGGTGAGCGTGCGCAGGTGCCGGGCGATGGCCGGCTGGTTGGCGAAGAACTCCAGCGCCTCGGTGCACGACATCGCCAGCACCTCGGCGATGTTGCGCCCCTTGAAGGTGATATCGAGGGTGTCGCGGTTGTAGCGGGCCCCGCCGCAGACCTCGCACGGCACGTACACGTCGGGCAGGAAGTGCATCTCGATGCGGATGTTGCCGTCGCCCGAGCAGGCGTCGCAGCGGCCGCCCGACACGTTGAAGGAGAACCGACCCGGCTGGTAGCCCCGGACCCGGGCCTCGTTGGTCCGGGAGAACAGCTTGCGGATGTGGTCGAACACGCCCGTGTAGGTGGCCGGGTTCGACCGGGGCGTGCGGCCGATGGGCTGCTGGTCGATGTTGATGACCTTGTCCAGGGCCGAGATGCCGTCGATGCCGCGGTGGCGCCCGGGCACCATCCGGGAGCGGTACACCTTCTGCATGAGCGCCCGGTACAGGATGTCGTTCACGAGGGTGCTCTTGCCCGATCCTGATACGCCTGTCACCGCCACGAAGCAGCCCAGCGGGATCTCCACGTCCAGGTCGTCCAGGTTGTGCTCGCGTGCCCCGCGCACCGTCAGCCAGTCCGTCCCGGGAGGTCGCCGCAGCGGCGGCACCGGGATGCTGCGCGCC
>JAPONU010000103.1 GCA_026713745.1 bacterium | reverse complement strand
GGGGTCGCGAAGTGGTTCAGGACCGGCAAGAGCCACCTGCACGCGCTCGACGGGATCGACATCGAGATCGCACCGGGCGAGTTCGTCAGCCTCATCGGCCCGAGCGGCTGCGGCAAGTCCACGCTGCTGCGGGTGGTCGGCGGCCTGCTGCCCTATGAGTTGGGCACCGTCACCGTCGACGGCAACAGCCCGGCGCGGGCGCGGGACACCAAGCAGATCGGGTTCGCCCCGCAGACCCCGTCGCTGCTGGCGTGGCGGACCGTGCGCCGCAACGTCACGCTGCTCGCCGAGGTGAACCGGCGCGGCGCCCTCCACCCACCCCTCGGCGAGAGCGAGATACTCGAACTGCTGGAGACCGTCGGGCTGGGCGACTTCCTGGACAGGGTCCCCAAGGAGCTCTCCGGCGGCATGCAGCAGCGGGTCTCGCTGGTGCGCTGCTTCGCCCTCGGCGCGCCCGTGCTGCTGATGGACGAGCCCTTCTCGGCCCTCGACGAGATCACCCGCAACGAGATGCGCTACCTGCTGGCGGACCTCTGGGAACGCACCGGCCACACGGTGCTCTTCGTGACCCACAGCATCCCCGAGGCCGTGATCCTCTCGGACCGGGTCCTGGTGATGGCCACCAAGCCGGGGCGCATCGTGCACACCGAGCGGATCGACCTGCCCCGTCCCCGCTCGGTGTCGATGGAGGACGACGGTCGTTTCCTGGCGCACATGCGCACCGTGCGCCGCGCCCTCGCCGAGGTGTCGACCCGATGACCGCGCACCCCGTGGGCCAGGATGCCGTCGGCGTCGCCAAGCAGCCGCCACCCGAGCGACCCCGACACGTCCGCCGCTCGGCGATGACCGTGGCGCCGATAGTCGGGCTCGTCATCGTGTTCGGCATCTGGGAGTTCTACGTGCGGGTGTTCAACATCTCGCCACTGACGCTGCCGACGCCGTCGAGCATCCTCGTGCACCTCGTCGACGAACCGGGCTTCTACTGGCGCCACGCCCGGGTGACGCTGCTCGAAGCGGCCTGGGGGTACGGGCTGGCTCTGGCGGCGTCGCTCATCGTGGCCACGTTCATGGCGCACTCCCGATTCGTGGAACGCGCCTCCATGCCCGTCATCGTCCTCCTGCAGAGCACGCCGGTGGCGGTCCTGGCGCCGGTCTTCCTGATCTGGTTCGGGTTCGGCCATTGGCCCAAAGTCCTCGTCGCCACCGTGTTCTGCTACATCCCCTTCACCATCAACGAGTTCACCGGGCTGAGATCGGTGGACCCGAACGCCTACGAACTGCTGCGCTCGGTGTCGGCCGGCAGGTGGGAGATCTTCTGGAAGCTGCGCTTCCCCCAGTCGCTGCCCTACCTGTTCTCGGCGGGGCGCCTCTGCGTCGGGCTGGCGCTCGTGGGAGCGGTGATCGGCGAGATGTTCGGCGGCTCCACCGAAGGGCTCGGCAACACCGCACGCGTGGGCCAGGTGCGACTGCTCATCGACCAGTTGTGGGGGTCGATCTTCGTGCTCGCCCTCATCGGCGTGCTCGGCAACCTGCTCCTCGCGGCCGTCGAGACACGGGTCCTGCGCTGGCACAGTTCCCAGGATCTCCCAGGGGGGTCGGCGGCGACCCTCTGAGGTCAACCACGCCGGGCTCAAGCCGGTGATGCTCCGCTCGGCGCTGTCGGCGCGGGGTCGGCGGCGACCCTCTGAGGGGCAACCACGCCGGGATTGTGGCAGGATTCGGCAGAAGTTCAATCGGTGACGACACAAGGGGGAACCGAACAATGTTGAACCGCTCCATACGACCTGGTGTCCGGTGGACATCTGTTGCATTGGTCAGTGTCCTCGCTCTTGTCGCCGTCTCGTGCGCCGAGGACGATGACGGCGACACCATGGCCGCCGTCGACGCCGCCTCCAGCGCCGCGGCCGCCGCACAGAGCGACGCGGCAGCCGCACAGAGCGACGCAGGCGCGGCTATGAGCGAGGCCCAGACGGCACGCGCCGAGGCCTCCGCCGCCGACGCCGAGGCCTCCGCGGCGACCGCCGCTGCCGACGCCGCAGGCGCCGAAGCCGCAGCCGCAGCCGCGCTGGCCGCCGAAGCGATCGCCGCAGCCGACGTTGCCCGGGCCGCGGCCGAAGGCAACGCGGCGGACGTGGCCGCCGCAGAAGCGGCGCTCGAGGCGGCACAGGAAGCCGCGGCCGCTGCCCAGGCCGAGGCCGCCGGCGCGCAGGCCGACGCCGCAGCCGCCCAAGCGGAGGCCGCGGCCGCCCAGGCCGAGGCCGAGGAGATGATCGCGCAGGCCGAGGAGGCGGCAGCGGCAGCCGCCGAGGCGGCCGAGGCCGTGGCAGCCGAGGTGGCCGCGCAGGCCGCGATCGGCCCCGACGGGCTTCCCCGATTCGGCACGCCGGAACGCTGCGAGGCCAACCGGGCCGCCGGGCCGCTGACCTTCATGACCGGCTTCGACCTCGCCGCCGCCGCCGGCATCATCGAGGTCGTCGTGGCCGAGGACAAGGGCTACTTCGACGACATGTGTCTCGACGTGACCATCCAGCCGGGCTTCGCCCCCGGCAACAGCGCGGCGCTGGCCGCCGGCACCGTGCAACTCGGCGTCACCGCCACCTTCGGCGAGCTCGTCACGACGAACATCCGGGGCGATGCCGATCTCATGGGCTTCGCCCAGTTGGGCCACACCGCGATCTCGCAGTTGCTCATCGACCCCGCTTCGGGCGTCGCGGACCTCACCGATCTGGAGGGCAGGACGATGGGAATCAAGGGTGACATTCCCATCGCCATCCAGGCCATGATCGCCGAAGCCGGCCTGCAGCGCGGGACCTTCGAAGAGTTGCTCCTCGAGGGCTTCAACCCCGTCGAGCACTTCGCCCTGGGCATCGAGGCGCTGCCCGTGTACCGCTCGAACGAGCCTCGCTGGCTGGACCTGGCGGGCATCGACTACGTCACCTTCGACCCGCTGGACTACGGCGTGCCGGCAAGCTTCGCCATCTACATGACGACACGCTCGTTCTACGAGGAGCACCCGACGGTCGTGGAGGACTTCGTGCGGGCCGGCCTGCGCGGCTACTACTCCGCCGCCGACAACCCCGAGGAGGCCATCAACCTGGCCTTCGAGCGGATCGAAGCGGCCGGCAACCAGATGTTCCTGGCCCGCGAGCACGAGTTGTACCGCTGGACCACCGACCAGCAGATCATCGAGGACGTCACCCCCGACGGACTGGTGATCGGCCAGATGAACGTGGCACGACTCGGCGAGGAGATCGAGAACCTGGTCGACCTGGGCGTCTACGAGACCAAGCCCGACTGGCTGACGATGCTCGACGCCACCGTCGTGCCGAAGCTCTACGAGGGCAACGAACTCATCTGGGCCCCGATGAACTGAGCGC
>JAPONU010000102.1 GCA_026713745.1 bacterium | reverse complement strand
GAGCCGCCGGCGGCGCACGAGAGGCCGCCATTCCCCGAGCCGTCGCCCGCCGCTGGGGAGCCCCCTCCGGCGGAGCCGCCCCGGTACGAAGCCGTGCCCCCGCCTGCGGCCGCTGAGGAGTGGTTGGTGCGTGGCTATGGGCCGGTGGAGACTCCGGCGCCCGCCGAACCGTCCGAGCCAGTCGGCGTTGTCGAGCCGCCGGTGTCCGAGGTGCCTGTGGCCGCCGGTCCGTTCGAGCCGGTGCCGGAGCCGGTTGGCGTTGTTGAGCCGCCGGTGTCGGAGCCGGTTCCCGATGTCGAACCCGTCGAGGTCGAGGCGCCCGCGGTCTACGAGCCGCCGCCGTTCCCGGAGCAGCCGTCGCGGCCGACTTATGAGGCGCCGGCCCCGCCGGTGCACGAGCCGCCTCGGCCGGCCTATGAGGCGCCGGCCCCATCGCCACCCCCGGCGCCTCCGCAACCGGCCTACGAGGCTCCGCCACCCCCGGCGCCTCCGCAGCCGGCCTACGAGCCGCCGGCCCAGCCGCCGGCGCCGCCACCCGCCTACGAGGCTCCCGAACCTCCCGAGCCGCCGCGGTACGAGCCTCCGACGACCCCCGCCCCGGACTTCGCGCCCATGCCGGGCATGCCCGATCTGGGGCCGATCGAACCCGAGACCCTTGCCGGCCCCGAGGCGGAGGCTCCGCCGCTGCCGGCCTTCATGCCGTCGGTCACCGATGTCTCCCCGTCGGCGGAGATGCCCGTGGAGCAGGTCGTCGCCTCGACGCAGCGCGCTCTGGCCGGCACCGCCATCGGCGACGCCATGATGTTGTGGCAACTCGGGCGGTTGCGGCGGCGTCGCGGCGCCAGGCGGGGCGACAGCATCCCCGATCCGCTCGAACTGTCTCTCGAGCAGACCGCCCGGATGGACTCGCTGCGGATCATCGAGGCGGCTATGCGCCACCTGCGAGCGGTGACCATCGCCCAACTCAGGCCGAAGCCCCGTGTCGTGTGCGTCCGCACCGGCACCTACGGTTTCGAGGTGCTGCTCGACCAGCCAGTCGAAGCTCCCGAGGGTTGGCAGTCGGTTTCGGGTGGCTACGTCCTCGAACTGCCCCGCGGCGTGACGGTCGAACAACTCGACGCCGTGGGCCAGGGTCCGTCACTGTGTCCGGCTCTCGTGCCCGTGGGCGACACGGCCGAAGGTCCGCTGCTGATCAATATCCAGGAGATCGGCTGCCTGGCGGTCTCGGGAGCCGGCGGCCCCACCGCGAGCCTGCTGACCTCGATCGTCGAGACGCTTGGCTCCTCGCCGCTGGCCGGCGACATCCGGATCATCACCATCGGGGTCAACTCGCCCTCCGGGCCCGGCTGGGAACGCATCCACGCCACCAGATTCGACTCGCCCCAACTCGAACATCTCCTGTCGACGGCCCACTCGCCGGCTCACGGCACCCCCGGATCGTTCGACGTGCTCGTCGTCGGGCCGGGCAACGACCTGCTCTTCCAGCGCGCCGGGCAGATCGCCACCACGCCGGGCTCCCGCCTGATGCTCGTGGGTGCGACGTCCTCGGCGGCCGCCCGCTGGCCGTGGCGGATCCACGTCGATGAGCACTCCCGTGCCGTCGTCCACCCCATCGCCGTCAACATCGTCGCAACCCAGGCAATGAGGCCCGAACTGGCCTACTTGCTGAGCGAGGCCGCCGAGGGCCCGCAAGGCACTTCGAGGTTCTGAATGACACCTGGAATCGCCGCCCCCTCGAACAGGCGCGTGTCCGCATCGGCCCGCCACGGTTCGTCCCGCCCGAGGCGCGCCCTCTCGGCGGTGGCGAGCCTCGGCGCCGTCGCTGTCCTGGCGGCAGCCTGCGGGGGAGGAGGCGACGCGTCCGAGCCGGCTCAGCAGGGCGGCATCGCCGTCACGGTGCCCGAGCAGGTCGCCGAGGCCAACGCGGCGGCCCTCGCCTCCCGGCCCGGCGAGGGGATCACCGAAGCCGGCGGCACGCTCGTGGCCGGCGAACCGTGCCCCGCCCCCGGCGCCCCCGGCGCCACCGAGGCCCACACGATCGCCGTCGTCGCCCCCGACGTGGGGAAGCTCGGCGAGATCGGCCTCGGCGCCCTGGTCTTCGACAAGGCCGACCGCATCTTCGATGCCTACATCAACAGGGTCAACAGTCTCGGCGGCGTCAACGGCAACTGTCTGGAGTTCCGCTTCTACGAGTACGGCTTCACCAACATCGCCGAGGACCTCGGGGCCATCTGCGCCGACCTGGCCCAGCGCCAACCGCTCGTGCTGTTCGCGTTCGCTCTCAGCGACCCCATCGCGCAATGCGGGACCATCGCGGCGCAGATCCCCACGATCGGCCTCTACAGCCAGTTCCCCGAGTCTCTCTTCGACGCCGCCGGCGGGCTCCTGCTCGTCGACCACGGGTCGCTGGAGTTCCTGCTCGACAACGGTCTGCGGACCGCCGTCGACGCGGGCGTGCTGACCGGCGCCGACGGCGTCGGCCTGCTCTATTCCGCCGACGCAGCCGCCGAGTCCCTTCAGGCGACGTTCGAGGGAGCCAGCGCCGGCCTCGGCCTGCAGGTCGCGGCCTCCGCCGCGGTGCCCGAAACGCTCTACGGCACGGCCGTCGTCGTGATCGAGGAGCAGTTCCGCGAAGCCGGCGGCCAACTCTTCCACCCCGACGACACCGTCTTCGCCGGCGCGGTCGGCGCTCTGCCTCCCGAGTTCGGCCAACTGCTCGCCGGCGTGCGCGGCTACTTCCTCGACACCGCCGCCGCCATGCGCGACGCCGGCGTCACGACCGTCGTGGCGACGGCCTCCTGGGATGCCGTGCGCAACCTCATGCGGGCCGCCGAACTCATCGGGTGGTACCCGAAGTGGATCACCAACGACTCCCAGTTCTCGCTGATCGTGCTCGTGGACGCTCCGGAGGCGCAGGGCCAGAACCTGGTGCAGATCAGCTCGCGGCGCGCCGCGGACGACCCCATCGACGGCCTCGACCGGGGATGTCTCAGCCTGCGCAACACCGGCACCGCGGCCGAGCCCTTCTCGCACCGGTTCCACACCGACGCCTGGAACGTCATGACCGCCACCTGCGACTACCTGGACGTCCTGTTCAGCGCCGTCTCGCGGGTGAACGGACCGCTGGACCGCGAGTCGCTGCGGGCCGCGCTCGGCGACACCAGCTACCGGGTTGCCAACGGTGCCCTCGTGCGCTTCACGCCCGGTGACCCGTACGGCTCGGACAGCTTCCGGGTGCTGAGCGCCGACCCGGCCTGCGTGCTCAACGACTGGGGATGCATGCGCCCCCTCACCGGATGGTTCCAGGCGGCGACGGCGGCCGCCGACGCCGGCCGAACGGAGTAGCGACGTGAGAACCGACGGACGTTCCCGCCCGATCGCGCTCGCCGCAGCGCTCGTGGCCGCCCTCGTGGCGTCGGCGTGCGCCGGTGGCGGAGGAGGAGCGGTCTCCAACCTGTCCACGGGCACCACAGTCGCCGGTGTCGGGGCGGCGCCCGAGCAGCCCCCGTCGGCGGAGCCCACCGTGATCCGCCTCGCCCTGGCGCCCGACCCGATCTGGCAGTGGCTGGAGGATTCCGGCACACGCGCCGCCTGGGAGCGGGACCACAACATCCGTATCGAGGTCTCCAACGCGTTCGACCAGTTCGCCGCTTTCGCCGGCGGGCACGCCGACGTGGTGGTCATCAACGCACTCGACGCGCCGAAGTTCGTCGAGCAGCCCGGACGCACCCCGGTGATCATCGGCAAGTACACCACCGACCGCAGCATCCTGGCGGTGCCGCGCACCTCCCGGGCCGAGAATCTCGAAGATCTCGTGGAGCGTCGCATCGCCGTGGACAGTTCACTGGCCTCGAGCCTGCTGTGGGCGCTCGTCGCCGAGACCTTCTACGACCTGGACTTCAGCGAGGGCAGCGCCGACTTCGACCTGGTGACCGTCGAGCCGGCCAGCGTGGCCGACCTGGTGATGCGCGGCGACGTGGACGCCTGCATCTGCACACCCGACTACAGCGTGCCGCTGCTCGCCGCCGGCCGGCTGCGGGCGCTCTACGACGGTATGTCCGCCTCGGAGCTGTACACGACGGGACTCTCCGGCGGGAGGGGCTTCGAGGGGGAGTTGGGGACCATCGCCGACGCCTTCGTCGCCGGCGCCGGTTGGCACGCGGCCAACAGCGAGGCGGCCGACGCCCTGCTCGGCCTGTGGGAGGAGGGCCTGGCCGCCTGGAAGCAGGACAAGGCGCAGATCGTGGCCGACTACCGGCATCTTTTCTCCGTCGAGAGCGACGCCGAGATCGCCTGGCTCACCGACTACGTCCAAGAGCACGACTGGATCGTGCCGTCGGTCTACATCAGCGACCAGGAGGCCGAAACGCACAAGTTCGCGTTCTTCTGGCTGCGCGACCTGGGTCTGGTGCCCGCCGACGCAACGACACCCGAGATCGACGTCGTCAGCCCCGCGGCGACACCGGCACCCGCCGACGGATAGGGAGGTTGGACGTGACCACAGCGCCCACCGTCGCTCCCGGGAGCGTCTCGGCGCTCTCGGCCAGGGAACTGCGCCGCGCCGCCTGGTCGCGCTGGGGTTACCGCCTCAGTGTGGTCGCCGGCTGGGCGGTGTTCGTCGGCGTGTGGTACCTGGTGGCGCGCTTCGTCTTCACGCCCCAGCAGTTGCCGCAGCCCCACGTCGTGGCCACCGAGGCGTGGGACGTGTTGACCCAGCGCGACTTCAGCACCAACATCCAGGCCAGCATCCTGCGCGTGGTGGCCGGGTTCCTGCTGGCGCTGGTGCTGAGCGTCGGCCTGGGCCTGCTGATCGCCTACAGCAAGTGGTGGCGGCGACTGCTCAACAGCCTGCTTCTGTTCATCGTCAGCGTGCCGACGGTGAGCTTCGCCATCCTGTCGCTGATCGTGCTGGGCATCTCGCCGATGGGTCCCATCATCAACGCCATGCTGGTGGCCACGCCGTACATCACCATGAACCTGGCGCAGGGGCTCACCGGGGTGGACCGCCGGCTGATCGTGATGAGCGAATCCTTCGGCCGCACCCGGCCGCAGATCATCACCGGCGTGCTGATCCCCTCGTCGCTGCTGTCGATCCTCAGCGGCGCCAGGTTGGCGTTCGCCGTGGCCTGGCGCATGGAGCTGCTGACCGAGGTCTTCGCCTCGTCGGAGGGCATCGGCTTCCAGATCAGGCGCAGCTTCGAGAGTTACGACATCCGCGGCATGCTCGCCTGGGCGGTGCTGTTCATCATCATCATGCTGCTGATCGAGAACCTCGTCTTCCGCCAGATCGAGCGGCGCCTGTCGCGCTGGCGCAGCCCGGAGGTGGGAACGACGCAATGAGCGACATACACGCCTACCAGAGCCTGCCGGGCCTCCGTCAGCACGATTCCCGGCCCGCCGCCGAGGGTCCTCTCACGATGCGGGGGCTGCTGCGGCGGCCCTGGTTCATCCGCCTGGTGGCAGTCGGGGTGCTCGTCTTCATCTGGCAGTGGGTCACGTGGGTCAACACCCGGGTGCCGGGCATCGACGAGATCGTGCGCTTCATGGTCACCGAGATGACCGGCGGCTCCCACGGCGGGGCGCTGACCGGCGAGTTCTGGGAACCGCTGAGCCTCAGCCTGCAGCGCTACGCCATCGGCCTGGCCGTCGGCATCCCCGCCGGGGCGCTGCTGGGGCTGGTCATCGGCGCCTCCCGCTGGGCTCGGGGGCTGTTCAATGACACCGTGCTGGTGCTGCTGGCGCTGCCGGCGGTGGTGTGGGCGTTCCTGGCCTCGCTGTGGTTCGGCCTGTCCTCCGCGGGTCCCATCCTGGCCGTGATCCTCACCGCCGTGCCGTTCGTGGCGGTCAACCTGGCCGCCGGCGTGCGCAACATCGACCCCGGCCTCGTCGAGATGAGCCGGTCGTACGGCGTGCCGGCGGGGCGGCGGCTGCGGCACCTGCTCCTGGGTGGCACCCTGCCCAGCGCCTTCACCGGCCTGCGGCTGGCCTTCATGACCGGCTGGAACAGCCTGCTGATCGTGGAGTGGTTCGGCGCCACCTCCGGGGTCGGCTGGCGTGCCCGCTTCTGGTACGACGCGCTGCGCTATCCCGGCTTCGTGGCCTGGATCTTCCTGTTCGTGATCCTCATCACGGTCTTCGACCGGCTGCTGCTGAGCCCCCTCGAGCGCCGCGCCTTCCAGTGGAACCAGCAGCCCACCCTCACCTTCGAAGAGGAACTGTGAGGGGAACCCACCCGACCGCCGAACCAGCCGCCCCGGAGAGATGACATGGCAACCGTCCTCATAGAGAACCTCACCAAGATCTACCCGCCGACCCTCAACCACGCCAGGCAGGTGCAGGCTCTCGGCGGCCTGAACATGTCGATCACCGGCAACGTGTTCGTGGCCATCGTCGGGCCGTCGGGCAGCGGCAAGACCACGCTGTTGAACATCGTGGCCGGCGTGGAGCGACCCACGTCCGGGTCGGTGCGGGCCCTGCAGGAGGGCGTGCCCGCCCAGATCGGCTACGTGTTCCAGGAGCCCCGCCTGCTGCCGTGGCGCACCGTCGTGGACAACATGCTCTACGTGCAGGACCGCAAGTCCGACCGGTCGCGGCGCGAAGCCGAGTTCTACCTGCAGATGGTGGGGCTCAGCGAGGTGGCCGACCTGTATCCCAGCCAGCTCTCGGCGGGCATGCAGCAGCGGGTGGGCATCGCCCGGGCGTTCCTCGTGAACCCCGACGTGCTGCTGCTCGACGAGCCGTTCAGCCACCTCGACGCGCTCACGGGGCGCTCGCTGCGGGACTACCTGCAGCGCATCTGGTTGCAGACCCGCAAGACGGCCCTGTTCGTCACCCACGACGTGACCGAGGCGGTGGAGCTGGCCGACCGCATCATCATGCTGCGCCCCGGCGGCGTGGCCTACGACGACATCGCCATCACCCTGCCCCGCCCGCGACGCCCCGCCGACCCCGCCGTGCGGGACGTGCAGGACGAGGTGCTGCGCCGCTTCGACGCCATGGGAGCGGCAGTCCGCTTCGGCACCGCCCAGGCCGCCCGCTAGCCGCAACAACCGCACGATTGAACCGGTCACCCCTCCGCCGGACCACTGCCGGCAGCCGCCATCACGGCGCCCCCGCTCGTCGTTCCGGCGCCCCTCCCCGTCGTGTCGGCCGTCTTCCCGATCATTCCGGTGCCCCACTTCGTCGTTCCGGCGACCTTCCTCGTCGTTCCGGCGACCTTCCTCGTCGTTCCGGCGACCTTCCTCGTCGTTCCGGCGACCTTCCTCGTCGTTCCGGCGCCCCTCCCCGTCGTTCCGGCGCCCCTCCCCGTCATTCCGGCGCCCCTCCCCGTCATTCCGGCGCCCCTCCCCGTCATTCCGGCGGAGGCCGGAATCCACGTCCACAGCATTCCGGCTCGGCTGCGCGGTGACGCTGGTGATGGCTCTCGCGACGGCCTGCGGTGGCGACTCACCGGTGGCCGGGTTCGAGTCGCCGTCGCCAACGCCCGATGCCGCCGGCGATACCCGCCCGGTGGTGGAGGTCGTCCCCGCCACGGCCGCTCTGCCTCCCCTCGATCCGGATGCCGACCCCCGCACGCCGCTCGGGGAGCTGCGGGCCGGCTACCTGCCCGTCTGGTCGCCGGACTTCGACTGGGCCTTCCCGCCGGAGGTCTGCGGCAGCGACTGGGCGCTCGACGCCATCGCCGAGCCGACCTCGAGCGCCGATCCGGCGGTCCTGGGAGACCCGCCGGCCGCCGCGGCGCTGTCGGTGATGCGCTACGAGCACCTGGTGTCCCGGGCACTCGCCGGACCCGACCTGCTCGGGCAGCTCTGCGTGGCGATCGGCGCGGTTGGCGCGACCCGCACCGGCGCGCTCGACCTGCTGGCCGGCCACCTCGCCGGCGGCACCCGCAGCGCCGGGCCATCCGGCTACCCCGACGAGGTGACGATCGTGGCGGCGAGCCCCACGGCCATCCTGGCGGCGGCCTGCCTGCCGCCCGAAGACCCCGGCGCGCCGGGCGAGGGCGGGACCTCTGGCGATCCGGGCGCGCCGACCGGTGGGGGTGAGACGCCTGGCGACCCCGGCGCGGCGGGCGGGGGCGGGACCCCTGGCGATCCGGGCGCGGCGGGCGGGGGCGGGGGAGCGACGCCTGGCGATCCGGGCGCGGCGGGCGGCGGAGAGACCGTCGGATATCCCGCGATGCCGGCGGCGCTGCGGGCCTACCTGCTGCGGATCTCGCGGGGCCTGGAGGACAGCGTCGTCGACATCTCCTACCGGGTCTCCGACGTCACGCACCGGCCCGCCGTCGATTGCGGTGAGTTGGACTCCTGGCTGGCCGGCTGGGAGCAGCAGGTGGCGGACTGGGCCGCCGGGGGCGAGATCTGGGGGCTCGTGGGTCGGACCGTCAGCGCGGGCGAACTCTGTGACTCGCCGACCCCTGGCGGCCCCGACGAGTGCCCGAGGGACTGGTCGTGACCGCCGAGCCCACGTGCCCGCTGGGCGGGGCTTTCGGCGTTCGCCGCGAATCTCGGGGTTGGTCGCCGTGACCGCCGAGGCCACCTGCCCGCTCGGCAGGGCTTTCGGCGTTCGCCGCGAACTTCGGGTTTGGTCGCCGTGACCGCCGAGCCCACCTGCCGGAGCGGCGGGGCCCTGGACGGTCCCCCGGAATCTCGGGGCTGGTCGCCGTGACCGCCGAGCCCACGTGCCCGCTCGGCAGGGCTTTCGGCGTTCGCCGCGAATCTCGGGGTTGGTCGCCGTGACCGCCGAGCCGGCGCACCGGCCGTCCAGCACCCGTGCCGTTCGCCGGCGGGGATCGCGCACCCGCCGCCGCCTGATCCGCTCGCTGCTGGGCGCCGCCCTCGCCGTCGCCGGCGTGCTGGTGCCCCTCGAGGCGGCCGATCTGCCCGACCCGCTGGACGCCCTGGCCGCCGACGCAGCGGTTCTGGCGCAGGACCAACCGGTCGCCGACGGCACCGCCGAGCCCTGCCCGGCCCGCTACACAGCGAGCAGCGACGACGCCTCGCTGTGCGTCCTGGAAACCTCGGCCTGCCCGGACGCGCCCGCAGCGCTCGGCGGCGGTCCCCTTATGCCGTCGGTGAACTATCCCGAGACGCTTGCCGCCGACATGCGCCGGATAGGCAGGTACCCCGACTTCTGCGAGGCCAGGTACCTCGAGTCCGCGGATAGGGCTCTCTACGGGGCCTGCAGGAACACGAGGGGCTTCGTCGTCAGGCATCACTTCCGGATTCCGGAACTCGACGGGGAGGGGAATCCCGTACTGGACGACCGTGACCGTCCCGTGGCGAGCAATCTGTGCCGGATCCTCCACCCGACGATTTGTTCGGTCGGCGCGCAGATCGAGCCCTACACGTGTCGAGCGACCAGGCGGCGAACGTGGTCGTGTCCCGCCGGCTACATCCCGCGCAACGACTTCAACACCTGCTTCAAGCCTCTGAGTCGCCCCGACGGCCCGCACCCGGCCTGCGGCCCGGGCGCGCCCGAACTCCACATCCTCAACTGCGCCGACTATGCGGCCAACGACTACGTTGCGTCACCGGGCGATGCGGCCTGGGCCTGCGGTGGCGACCGGTTCGGAACCGGCAGCGCGGCCACGGCGCTGAAGCCGAATTCTGCGAACCGCCACTGGTGCCGGTTCGACACCTCCCACCTGCAGGTCGCCTGCCATCGGGACACCCCGCCCGCCGGTGAGTGCACGCCCACGGCGGCTCTGTGCCTCAAGCGCGCCAGCCGCACGGGCGGTTGCAACGCCGTCGCCAACACCATCCGCTGCCGCATCCTGCAAGCCGGCTTCGCCGACGGCCACAGCACACCCGGGGACGTCCGAACGGCGGGCTGCCAGCCGTGCATCCTCCTGCCCTTCGAGCCCAGGCCGGCCACCTGTCCCAACGAAATCGACGGCGAGCCGGCGGGACCACCGAAAATCTATGAAGACAGATATAACGGCATTCACCTCGTGAAGGTGGACTTCGATGAGTATGTCGGTCGTTACGAGATCATTGAGGGTCGTCGCACGCGGGTGAACATCTGCGAGGGTGCGTACAGCGGTCGGAACCTCGAAGCGTGCGTGGCGGCAAGCAGGCCCTGCCAGGACCCGCCGTCGGGGAGCCTGACCTGGTCGTCCACCCACCATTCACAGTTCGCGGTCGTCAACCTCCCGATCATCCTGACCGTCGAGGATGTCCCGTCCGAACTCCAGGAGATCGTGGGGTACAGCGAGAGCGGCGGATTGGGTCAGGGCGACTCCGAAAGCTACCTCACGTATCCGGGCGAGGGCTCCGACGACATCATCCAGCGTTTCCGGGCACCGGATACGGGAGCGATGCCAACCCGTGTGGGGGATTTGGCGATTGACAGTAGACCCAGGGTGTGCCGCTATGGGGAACCGCCGGTGTTCAGGGTGGTTGTCGAAGAACTCTCGCCCGACGACGACGAGCAGGCCATCAAGGACCTGTTCGGGGAGCGATCCCTCGATTGGTGGAACGCTCTCGACGCGACGGAGCGGGCGAACCTCACCGCCGCACGCGGCGCCGGCCGCACCGAGGAGGTGCCGTGCAATAGCGGCGAGGTGATCTGGTGCCGCTGGACACCGACACGCTCGGGCTACTACACGTTGACGGCCGCCGGCGCCTGGCTAGTCGGGCG
>JAPONU010000101.1 GCA_026713745.1 bacterium | reverse complement strand
CGGTGTGGCTGACCGCCGTGGTGATGAAGTCGATTACCTCCTCGGCGCCGACGAAGGCGGCTTCGGCGTCGAGTTGCATGAACTCGAACTGCCGGTCGGCCCGCAGGTCCTCGTCGCGCAGGCAGCGGGCGATCTGGTAGTAGCGATCGAGGCCACCCACCATGCACAGCTGCTTGAAGAGCTGCGGGCTCTGCGGCAAGGCGTAGAAGTTGCCCGGATGCAGCCGGGAGGGCACCACGAAGTCCCGGGCCCCCTCGGGGGTGGAGGCAACCAGCATCGGGGTCTCGATCTCGATGAATCCCTGCGCGTCCATCGCCTGGCGGATGGCGGAGTTGACCCTCGCCCGGGTCCGCAGGTTGTGTTGCATGCGCTCGCGTCGCAGGTCCAGGTAGCGGTAGCGCAGGCGCAGGTTCTCGTCCACGTCGCCGTGCAGCGGGATCGGCATCGGCTCGGCCCGCTTCAAGATCTCGGTGGCGCAGTCGCCGATCTCCACCTCGCCGGTGGGCAGCGCCGGGTTGGCGGTGCCCTCGGGCCGCTCCCGCACGACGCCGGTGATGCGCACGACGTACTCGCTGCGGGCGTCGACGCGCTCGTCGATGACGCACTGCACGATGCCCGTGTGGTCGCGCACGTCCAGGAAGGCAAGGTTCTCACCGTGGGTGCGCCGCCGGTCCACCCAGCCGCAGACGACGACAGAACTTCCCACGTCGGCGGCGCCGAGTTCGCCGCAATAGCGGGTCCGCATACCTGTCGCCTCGCTCACTGCGTGCTCCCATCTCCGGTACTTCCGGCCACCAGGCGAGCAACCTCTGCGGCCACGGCGGCACGAGGAATCTGCCTCTGGATCGACTCGCCCGAAGCTGTGGCCTCGTGCCCGCGCATCCGGCGCAACGAAACCACACCATCGGCCAGTTCGTCGTCGCCGACCAGCAGCGCCCAACGCGCCCCTGAGCGGTCGGCCGCCTTCATCTGCGCCTTCATGGAGCGCCCGTCGAAGGCCCGCTGGACCCGGACGCCGGTCCGGCGCAACTCCTCGGCCAGCAGCGTGGCCTCACCGCCGCCGGTGACGTCCACCACGAACACGTCCGCCGCCCCCGACGGCGCCGGGAAGACACCCTCGGCGTCGCAGGCGAGCAGCAGACGATCCACGCCCAGCGCGAAACCCACACCCGGAGTGTCCGGGCCGCCGAGGTCGGCCACGAGGCCGTCGTAGCGGCCCCCGCCGCCCACGGCGTCCTGGGCGCCGTCGAGCGCATCGGAGGCCAGTTCGAAGGCGGTGCGCCGGTAGTAGTCCAGCCCGCGCACCAGCCGCTGGTTGCGTTCGAAGGGGATGCCCAGCGCCTCCAGCCCCGCCAGCACGGCCCCGAAGTGCGCAGCGGCGGCCTCACTCCAGTAGTCGTCGATGACCGGGGCGCTCGCCACGACGGCCCGATCCTCGGGACGTTTCGAGTCCAGCAGGCGTAGCGGGTTGCGGCCCAGCGTCTCCCGACCCTGCGCCGACAGTTCTGCCGATCGCCCCTCGAAGTAGGCGGCCAGCGCCGCAAGGTAGGCCTCCCGGTCGGCGCGATCACCCAGGGAGTTCACCGCCAGGCGCAACTTCCGGAGACCGAGGCCGGTGCAGAACCGCCACGCCAGGGCGATCACCTCCACGTCGGCCTGCGGGTCGTCGCTGCCGAACAGCTCCGCGCCCACCTGGTTGAACTGCCGGAAGCGGCCGGCCTGGGGCTTCTCGTAGCGGAACTGCGGACCCTCGTACCACGCCTTCCAGGGCAGGGTCGGGCGGTGCTGCACGAAGGCGCGGGCCAGCGAGGCGGTCAACTCGGGACGCAACGCCAGGTGCCGGTCGCCGGGATCCCGGAACTGGTACATCTCCTTGGAGACAATGTCGGTGGCCTCACCCACACGCCGGAACACCTCGATCAGCTCGAACATCGGCGAGACGACCTGGCCGTATCCCGCCAGTTCGGCCGCCGAGGCGAACGCCTCCACCAGGGCGCGCAGCCTCGCCGAGTCCGGCGCCAGGATGTCGCGTGTGCCCCGCGGCGCCTGCAGTGACACAGACTCAGATTTCGAGGTCACCGAAGAACAGGGCGATCTCCCGCGCGGCGGAGGCCTCGCTGTCGCTGCCGTGCACGAGGTTCTCGGTGACCTCCAGCCCAAGATCACCGCGGATCGTCCCCGGGGCCGCGGCCGCCGGGTTCGTCGGGCCCATCAGGGTGCGCACGATGGCGTAGGTGTCCTCGGGTCCCTCCAGCACCAGGGCCAGCGTCGGCGAGCGGCCGATGAAGTCACGCAACTCGGGGTAGAAGGGCTTCTCGACGTGCTCGGCGTAGTGGCGCGCCGCCAAGTCGGCATCGATCTGCAGGAGTCGGGCCGCGGCGATCCGCAACCCCTTACGCTCGAATCGACCCAGGATCTCGCCCACCAGGCCGCGTTCGACGGCGTCCGGCTTGCACAGGACCAGCGTTGCACCCATCGTTCCGCTCCGATTCGCTCCGAGGTATCCCGCCCGGGGATCCGAAATCAGGCTATCTGCGCCGCTCGCCGTGCCGGGTCTCCGCCTCGGGCCGGCCGACGGTCCCGCGGCGGCTTCAGAAGCTCCAGGTGGTGGCCGACTCGATGGACTCGGCGCTGCGGGCCGCGCCCGCCACATACAGCGAGCCCGACACGAAGACCAGGTCGCCCTCGGCTGCCTGCGCCCTCCCATGGCGGACCGCAGCGGCGGGATCGTCCACGGCCTCGCAGCGGATGCCCGCCTCGCTTGCAATCCGGGCCAGTTCGGTGGCCGGGATGCCGCGTGGTGAGGGTGCGGTGGTGGTGACGAGCAGTTCGCAGCGGTCGGCGCCGACCTCGGCGAACATCCGCTGCGGGTCGCGCTCACGCATCATGCCGATGACCATGAACGTGCGGGCTGCGCCGGCGAAGTCCTCCTCGAGCGCGACGCGGGCGGCGGAGGCCCCGTCCGGGTTGTGCGCACCGTCGACCACGGTCAGCGGCGCCCGTCCGACCACCTCGAGGCGTCCCGGCAGCCCCGCCCCGGCGAACGCCTCGCGCACCACCCCCTCGGGCAGCGGGGCGTCGAAGAACGCCTCGCAGGCGGCCAGCGCGAGCGCGGCGTTGTCGCCCTGGTGCCGGCCGTGCAGTTCCAGGAAGACGTCCTCGTAGCGCCCGCCTGCGGCGATGTCGAGCATCCTGCCCCCGACAGCCAGATCGTTGCGGGCACAGCCGAAGTCCTGGTCCCGCAGCAACGTCCGGGACGGCCCGGCCTCGCAGAACACCTCTCCCAGGGCGGGATCGGTCTCCCCCAGCACCAACACCGCGCCGGGCTTGACGATGCCGGCCTTCTCCCACGCCACAGCCGCCCGCCATCCCGGACCACCGTCGGTGTGGTCCTCCCCCACGTTCGTGACCACCGCCACATCCCCGTCGACGACATTGGTGGCGTCGTAGCGGCCCAGCTTGCCAACCTCCACGACGGCCACGTCCACCGCCGCGTCGGCGAAGCCGCGCAGCGCCGCGCCGGTCATGATTTCGAACCAGGAGGGCTCGAGCCCTGCGGCCGTGATCGCCCGGCGCGCGTCGCCCAGCAGTTCGGCGAGTGCGTCGTCGCCGACGGGAGCGCCCGCCAGCTGGATGCGTTCGTTGATGCTGCTGACATGCGGGCTCGTGTAGGTCCCGGCGTACAACCCCCGCGCCGCCAACAGGCGGCTGATGAGGTGTGCCGTGGAACCCTTGCCGTTGGTGCCGGTGACGTGCACCACGGGGAAGTCCCGCTGCGGATCCCCCAGCACCGCCGCCAGCTCCCGCATCCGGTCCAGGGACAGCCCGTGCACCTTGCCGGCAGTGGCCTCCAGATTCACGTGGCGGTCCAGCCACGCCACGGCATCACGCAGCGTCATCGGTGGCGGGTGGCCGTACCACGGCGTCGAGAGGCAGACGGCTTGGGAAACGGATGGCGCGGGACTGTAGCGACAGCCGGCTCAGGAAGCAGCGCGCCTCGAGGCCTCGGCGGGACGCAGGCGTGGCACCAGCGTGGGATTGGCATTGGCGCGCACGGTGCCCGCGTCGATCACGCAGCGCTCGATGTCCGAGCGGCCCGGCAGGTCGAACATGAGGTCCAGCAGCACCTCTTCCATGACGGCCCGCAAGCCCCGGGCCCCGGTGCCACGAGCCATCGCCACATCCGCGACGGCCTCGAGGGCTTCCTGCGTGAATTCCAACTCGACGTTCTCGTACTCGAACTTCCTGCCGTACTGCTTCGTCAGGGAGTTTCTGGGCTCGACGAGGATGCGCACCAAGGCGTCCTGCTCGAGGTTCGAAACGGCGCCGACCACCGGCAACCGCCCCACCAACTCGGGGATCATGCCGAAGCGCAGCAGGTCCTCCGGCTGCACCTTGCTGTAGAGTTCGCCAAGGTCCTTCTCCTCCAGCGGGCGCACGTCCGCACCGAAGCCCACACCCTTGCGGCCGATGCGGGCCTCCACGATCGTGTCGAGGCCGGCGAACGCCCCGCCGCAGATGAAGAGGATGTTGGTGGTGTCGATCTGGATGAGTTCCTGGTGGGGGTGCTTGCGCCCTCCCTGGGGCGGGACCGAGGCGGTGGTGCCCTCCAGGATCTTCAGTAGTGCCTGCTGCACACCCTCACCGGAGACGTCCCGGGTGATCGAGGGGTTCTCGCTCTTACGGGCGATCTTGTCGATCTCGTCGATGTAGATGATGCCCGTCTCGGCTCGCTTCACCTCGTAGTCGGCGGCCTGGATGAGCTTCAGCAGGATGTTCTCGACGTCCTCGCCCACGTAGCCGGCCTCGGTGAGGACCGTGGCGTCGGCAATGGCGAACGGCACGTTCAGGATCTTGGCCAGAGTCTGGGCCATGAGGGTCTTGCCGCAGCCGGTGGGGCCGATGAGCAACACGTTGGACTTGGCCAGTTCCACCTCCTCGCCACTGCCGGAGCTGCCCAGCTGGAGGCGCTTGTAGTGGTTGTAGACCGCCACGGAGAGGATCTTCTTGGCCCGGTCCTGACCCACGATGTAGTCGTTCAGGAACTCGAAGATCTCCGAGGGCTTCGGCAGGTCGCCCATGGGAACCTCGGGCGGCTCGAGCTCCTCGCGGATGATCTCGTTGCAGAGATCGATGCACTCGTCGCAGATGTAGACGCCGGGGCCGGCGATGAGCTTCTTGACCTGCTTCTGGGTCTTCCCGCAGAAGGAGCACTTGAGGAGTTCGCCCTCACCGAGCTTGGCCAACGGTCCTCCTCTTGCTGCTCATGGTGATCGTCTCGTTCCCCGACCAGTACCCGACTAGGGCACCGCGCTGATTTTCGGCGACCCGCCCTCGCTGTTCGTGAGGCCACGGGACTCGATGATCTCGTCGATTATCCCATATTCCTGCGCCTCGGCCGCGGTCATGACGTAGTCACGGTCGGTGTCGGTCCGGATCTTCTCGAGGCTCTGGCCGGTGTGACGGGCGAGGACCTCCTCGAGTTGCGTCTTCAGACGCTGGATCTCCCGGCTGGCGATCTCGATGTCGGAGACCTGGCCGTGCGCCCCGGCATACGGCTGGTGGATCAGGATGCGGGAGTGCGGCAGGGCCAGACGCTTGCCCGGGGTCCCTGCCGCCAGCAGCACCGCCGCGGCGGAGGCGGCCTGGCCGAAGCAGATCGTCGTCACGTCCGGGCGGATGTACTGCAGCGTGTCGTAGATGGCGAAGAGGGCGTTGATGTCCCCACCCGGCGAGTTGATGTAGAGGCTGATGTCCTTGTCGGGATTCTCCGACTCGAGGTGCAGCAGCTGGGCGCAGGTGAGGTTGGCGACGGTGTCGTCGATCGGTGTGCCCAAGAAGACGATGTGCTCCTTCAGCAGGCGGGAGAACAGATCGAAGGCCCGCTCACCACGCGATGTCTGCTCGATGACCGTCGGCACGAGGTAGTTGCGCGGTGCGCTCACAGGGAATGACTCCTAGGTCCTACGTGCCCGACGGCGCAGCCCCCAGCGGCGGGCGCCCTCCGGCGTGTCTTCGTCACTGGAGGATACGGCCCCGTCCTCGCCCTGCGGCACGCCGGCGGGCTCGCGGGCCACGGGCCCGTCGCCGGCGGCGGCAGCGGGATCGGTCCCCGGGTCCGGGTCGAGGGCGGGACGGGCGAGCGGGTCGCCACCCTCGAACTCCTCCCCGCCGAGTTCGCCGCCGGCGAGATCCGGCTCGTCGAGGTCGCCGTAATGATCCTCCCCGTCGAAGACGTCCAGGGTCACGGGGCCGTCGGGCTCGGACGAGACGACCGCGAAACCATCGGACTCCGGCTCCCGGAGCAGTTCGCCGGGGATGCTCGCGCCCGTCGGGTCGCGCAGCGTGACGTTCGCAGCCAGCCATTGGAGAGCGAGTTCCTTGCGTAACCCGGCACGGATCGGAGACCAGCCGCCGGTCTCGTCGAGCCTGCGGTTCAAGGACTCGGAGTCGAGTCCCATCCTCGCGGCGATGCGGTCGGCCTCGGCGGCAAGATCAGCGTCGGACGCATCGAGGGCCTCCGCGTCGGCCACCGCCCGCAGCCCGAGATCCAGCCGCACGCTCGCCTCGGCATCGAGTCGCGCATGGGAACGCAACTGCTCCTCGGTCATACCGCTGGCAGCCAGGTAATCCTCGAGGCTGTCCTCGGTCGCCTCCAGCATCTGCTGCAGCCGCTCGATGTTCCCATCGGTCTCCGAGACGACCAGAGTCTCGGGCAGATCGGCCACGACGAGTTCGGCGACGGCTTCGGAGACCCGCTGGCGCAGCAGCATCCTGGTCCTCGCTCGCTTCTCCTCCCCGAGGCGCTCGGTGACGTCGTCGCGGAACTCGGCGACCGTTTCGAACTCGCTGGCCGAGGCGACCAGATCGTCGTTAAGGTCGGGCAGGATCCGGGCCTGCACCTCCTTGACGAGGATGCGGAAGCGCAGCAGGTCCTCGATGGACTCATCGGGGTGTCGGGCGTTGAACTCCAGGATGTCGCCGACCTTGGCGCCGCGCAGGTTCTCGTCGATCTCCGGGACGACGGCGCCGGACCCGACCTCGTAGGTGTAGTCCGACACGGTCAGACCCTCCACTTCGACGCCATTGCGGCTTCCGACCACGTCGATGGTCACGTGATCGGTGTCGATGGCGGGCCGGCTGACGGTCTCGAGTTCGCTGAATTGCGCCCGCAGAGCGTCGATGCGGGCATTGATCTCCTCGTCGGTGGGCAGCGGGCTGGGGATCTCCACCGCCAGCGCGTCGTAGCCGTCCGCCGTCACCTCCGGGCGCACCTCCACGACGGCCTCGAAGCTCACCCCACCCCCGTCGCGCCCGTCTGTAATGTCGATCTCGGGCGGGGCGATCACGTCGAGATCGTGGCGCACCACCGCCTGCTGGTAGTAGCCCGGCAGGGCGTCCTGCATCGCCTCGGCTCGGATGTAGCCGGACCCCAGCCTGGCCTCCAGGACCTTGCGCGGTGCCTTGCCGGGACGGAACCCGGGGATGCGGACCTCGCGGACGATCCTGCGGTAGGCGGCCTCCTCGGCCCCTTCCATCTCGTGGCGGTCGAGGTACACCGAGATCTTGACCTTGCCACCGTCGGCCGGTGCGAGCGTGCTTTCCACATCAAAAAGTCTATGGGCCGGGTCGGTCATACGGTCCGGGCACCTGCCGGGGCGACCGGCTGATCGGTAACAGCGGCAGCGATACGAGCCGCCGTCGCTAGCCTGATCGGCACCGCGGGTGTAGTTCAACGGCAGAACCTCAGCCTTCCAAGCTGATGACGGGGGTTCGATTCCCCTCGCCCGCTCGCCGTCGGACCGGCCCGATCGAGCGGCGCCTGTTCCTATGATGCGCGGTCGTGCGCCGCCGGCCCGATCGCTTGTTCCTCCTGACAGGCGGGGTGCAGGGACTTGCCTGGTCGGCGGGTCTGCCGGCGGTCGTGTGGTGGGTCGTGGAATTGCGGCTCTCGCCGCTGCAGTTGGCGCTCCTGGGGACCGCGCTCGTGGGGACCATCCTGCTGACCGAAGCGCCCACGGGCGTGCTGGCGGACCTATGCGGCCGCAAGCCTTCGGTGGTGGCCTCCTTCGCCGTGATGGGCACGGCGACAGGACTCATGGCCGCATCGCCGGCCTTCGGCGCGCTGATCGTTTGGCAGCCGGTCTGGGCCGTGGGTTGGACCATGCAGAGCGGCGCGGCGACGGCCTGGGTGACCGACGAGTTGCCGGCGGGATCGGGGCGGCCACCGGTGGGCGATGAGGCGGGCTGCGCATCCACCGACGCCGGCGGTGAGTCGCCCCCCGCCGAGGCGCGCCACGACGGTGCCCGCGCAGCCCTGCTGGATCAGCTGATCGTGCACCACGCCACGTGGCGTGCCCGTCGGCGTCATGACCGGCGTGGCGGTGATGGTGGGCGCCGGATGGTGGTCACTGCGCGGCGCGCTGGTCATCGCCGGCACCCTGACGCTGGGTTTCGCCGCCTACCTCGCCGGCGCCATGGCCGAGACCTCCTTCCGCCGAACCACCCCCGAGCGACGGATCGCCGGGGGTGCGTGGCGAGAGGCCCGCGCCATCTGGCGCCACGGTGCCGCCCTCACCCTGCGCCGCCGGATGCTGCTGGGTGTCGTCTCCGCGGCCGTCATCACCGGCTTCGCCGGCGAGGCCATCGAGCGGCTCGACACGCTACGGCTGGTGACGCTGGGACTCCCCGACTACGAGGGCGGCGAAGCCGTGGTGTTCTTCGGCGTGGTCTGGTTCGTCATGGCCGCGCTGTCGATTCCCGTGATGGTGTGGCTGCGCCGGCGCTTGGCGACGCCCGACACTCCCCGGGACGCCCGGCTGCTGGTCCGGTTCCTGGCAGTGGCCGGCATCGATTCCACTCGAAAGAAAACCCGAGACAGAACCTCAACTGGTGGATGGCCACCTACCCGCGCGACCTCTTAGCTGCGCAGGGGTCCGTGTTCGGCGGATCGCCACCATCGCCCATCGCCGCGAGAATTCCCGGTTGGGGTGTTCAGCAGCGCAGGGGTACGTGTTCGGGACAGGCCCGCGCCATCGGAGTCCCCGGTCGAGGCGGGGTTGGCGGGGTTGGCGCCGTTGGGGTGTTCAGCAGCGCAGGGGCTACGTGTTCGGGACAGGTCCGCGCTATCGGAGTCCCCGGTCGAGGCGGGGTTGGCGGGGTTGGCGGGGTTGGGGTGTTCAGCAGCGCAGGGGTACGTGTTGGGGTTTGCGGTCGGGGTATTGCATGGTGAGTTTCCCGCGGGGTCCGCGGGTGATCTCGGCGCCGCGTTTGGAGTGGATCTCCTTGTGGTGGCAGTGCCCGCACAGCAAACACAGATTGTCCAGGTCGGTGGGGCCGCCGTCCTTCCAGTTGCAGATGTGATGCGGCTCGCAGTAGCTGTTCGGGGCGCCGCAGCCGACGCAGCCCTTGTCGCGCACCGCGAGGGCGATGCGCTGCGCGTCGGTGGCGTCGCGCACGGCGCGACCCAACCAGAGTGGCTGCCCGTCGGTGTCGAACAGGGCGGGCAGGATGTCACCCTCCAGGGCGAGGCGCACGAACGCGTCGGCGGCCAGGGGTGTGCCGTCGTACAGGCGCGGGTTCGCGAGCTGGTTCGCCACGAAGTCGTAATCGGCCACGACCACCAGGCTCGTCCGCAGCGCCTTG
>JAPONU010000100.1 GCA_026713745.1 bacterium | reverse complement strand
GGGGTGCGCCGGGCGGTGCTCGTGGGCCATCAACTCGAGCCCGGGAGCGCCTCCCGAAAGGCCGATGGGACCGTGATTAACACCATGTGGGGTGAACTTGCATGGCAACTCGGTGGTGTTAGTGCATATTCTCGCATCGCTGATGCCGATCGCTCCGGCACCAGCCCCGGAGCTGCGCTCGGTGACCTGTTGAGGGAGTGCGCGCCCTGCCTGATCCTCATCGACGAGTGGGTGGCCTACGCCCGCCAGCTCTATGGGCAGCAGGGGTTGCCGGCCGGAACGTTTGATGCCCATTTCAGCTTCGCCCAAGCGCTCGCCGACGCCGTCGCCGCCACGCCGCGGGCGCTGCTGGTGGCCACGATTCCAGCCTCGCAGATCGAGGTCGGTGGCGAGGGCGGGCAGGCGGCCCTCACCCGTCTGGAGAACCTGTTCGCGCGAGTGGAGGCCAACTGGCGCACCGCCTCCACCGAGGAGAGCTTCGAGATCGTCCGGCGCCGGCTATTCAAACCGCTGAGCGCGGCGGGGGCCCGCCAACGGGAGGCGGTGGTGGCGGCGTTCGCCGAGCTCTACGGGGTCAACAGCGGCGAGTTTCCATCGGATTGTCGGGAGGGCGACTACCGGCGCCGGATGCTTGCCGCGTACCCGGTTCATCCGGAACTTTTCGACCGCTTGTTCGGCGAGTGGTCAAATCTGGAACGCTTCCAGCGCACCCGCGGTGTGTTGCGTCTGATGGCCAAAGTTATCCACAGTCTGTGGATGAACGAGGACGCGAATCTCCTGATCATGCCGGGCACTATTCCCGTTGACGACGCCGATGTGGCTGCCGAAATGACCCGCTACCTGGACGATGGCTGGCGCCCGGTACTAGAGGTTGACGTGGACGGTCCGAAGGCGCTGTCATGGCGCCTCGATTCCGAGAACGCCCCGCTGGGTCGCTACTCGGCGGCGCGGCGGGTGGCCCGCACCGTGTATTTCGGTTCTGCGCCCAGCCAGCAGGCTGCCAACAAGGGACTCGACGACCGATCGATCAAGCTGGGCTGCGTCCAGCCGGGGGAGCGACCGGCCACCTTCGGCGACGCACTTCGGCGGCTATCGGACCGGGCCATGTATCTGTACCGCGACGCCTCTCGCTACTGGTACGCGCTGGCGCCGACGGTCACGCGTCTGGCCCAGGACCGGGCCGCCGAACTGAAGCCTCTCGACGTGGACGAGGAGATCCGCCGGCGTCTTGGCCCGCAGGCCACCCGGCGCGGCGAGTTCGAGGCCGTGCATCCCTGCCCGCGGTCGCCGGGCGACGTGCCCGACGAGGACACGGCGCGCCTCGTGATCATCGACCCGGGCTCCGAGCACGACCGCCGCAGCGACGACAGCAAGGCAAAGGAATTCGCCACGACCGTGCTGGACGAGCGGGCAAGCGGGGCGCGGCGCCACCGCAACATGGTGGTGCTCCTGGCGCCCGACAGCGCCCGGTTGTTGGAGTTGCGTGAAGCGACCCGTCAGTGGCTGGCGTGGGACTCCATCCAGCGCGACAGCGAGGCCCTGAACCTGGACGCCTTCCAGACCCGCCAGGTGGAGACCAAGGCGGAAGAGTTCGACGAGACGGTCGACCAGCGGATCGCCGAGACCTACCAGTGGGTGCTCAACCCCGACCAGCCGGCGGACGATCCCACGGGGCCGATGGTCTGGGACACGTTCCGGTTGCCGAGCCCGGGTGTGCGGCGCGCCGGGTCCGGTGCCGAGTCGCTCGCCGAGCGCGTGTCGCGCAAGCTGATCGCCGAGGAAGGCCTGGTTTCAGGCTACTCGGGGCCGCGGCTACGGCTGGATATCGAGCGAGTGCCGCTCTGGCGGGGTGACCACGTCGGCGTCGCCCAACTGTGGGAGGACTACACCCAGTACTTGTACCTGCCGCGCCTGCGGGACCGATCGGTGCTGGAGGAGGCGGTGCGCGATGGCGTGGCCTCGCTGGCATGGCGCGCCGACGGATTCGCCTACGCTGACGGCTTCGACGCAGACAGCGGTCGTTACGTGGGCCTGCGAG
>JAPONU010000099.1 GCA_026713745.1 bacterium | reverse complement strand
GACCGCGTGACCGTTGCCGTCGTGACCGACAGCGCCGCGGCACTGCCGCGGGCACTGCAACGCGAGCTGGACATCAGCGTCGTGCCGATCCTGCTCACTGTCGACGGCAACGAGGTCGCCGACGACGCCCTGGCGCCCCACGAACTCCTCACAGCGGGGCCTCTCAGCACCGCGGCGCCGAGCCCGGGAGCGTTCACCCGCGCTGTGCAAGAACGCCAGAGCGCCGACGGCGTACTCGTGCTGACCCTGTCGGAGCGGCTGTCGAGTTGCCACCGGTCGGCGGTGCTCGGCGCCCGTGAGGCCGGAGGATCGACGATCGTGGTGGACACGGCCAACGCGGCGGGAGGGCAGGCCCTCGCCGTTGTGGCCGCGGCGGTCGCGGCGCGGCGCGGCGCCGACCTGGCCGAGGTCGCGGACATCGCCCGCCGCGTCGCCACGCGGGTCCGCCTGATCGGAGTGCTCGGCAGCCTCGAGCAGCTCGTGCGAAGCGGACGAATCCCGTCGATGGCAGGCCGGGCCGGCGACCGGCTGGGGGTTCGGCCACTGTTCGACGTGCACGAGGGCCGGATCCGCCGGTTGCTCCCGAGCCGGAACACGGCCAGAGCCCACGGGCGCATCCTGGACCAGTGGCGCCACAGCCGCCCGCCAGAACCCCGCGCCCTGCACGTCGCCGCGGTCCATGCCGGCGCACCCGCCGACGCAGAGTCCATCCTGGCGGCAGTGAAAGCGGAGTGCGAGCCGGCCACGGCGCTCATCGGCGGCTTCGGCGGGGCACTCGTCGCCACCGCCGGCGTGGGCGTCTCCGGGCTCGCCTGGTGGTGGGAGACCTCTATCGATCCGCTCTAGTTCCCCCGGCTCGCGCTCGGGTGGCCGGCGCGACCGAGAGGTCGTGCGCGCAGCGGCCGTCGGCGGTGACGGTGAGGATCTCGACACCGTCGGCCGTCACGAGGAGCGTGTGCTCGAACTGCGCCGTCCGGGACCGGTCGGCGGTCACCGCGGTCCAACCGTCACTCCAGAGTTCCACCTGCGCGCTGCCGAGCGTGAGCATCGGTTCGATCGTGAAGGTCGTGCCCTCGGTCAGCGGTGTCGCGTTGCGCGGATCGTGATAGTGGGGAATCTGCAGGCTGCCGTGGAAGTCGGTCCCCACGCCGTGGCCCACGAACTCGCGCACCACACCGAGACGCTGCGGCCGCGCCACTCCCTCGATGGCCCGGCCGATGGCACTCACCGGAACACCCGGCGCCACGACGGCGATCGCCGCCTGCAGCGACCGTAACGTGCCCTCCACGAGCCGGCGGCTCTCGGCGCTGCCCTCACCCACGTAGAACATGGCCGACGTGTCTCCGTGCACGCCCTCGAGGTACACGGTGACGTCGATGTTCACGATGTCACCTGCCGCCAGCGGGCGGCTGTCGGGGATGCCGTGGCAGATGACCTCGTTCACCGACGTGCAGACGGACTTCGGGAAAGTGCGGTAGCCGAGCGGGCTGGGGTACGCACCCCTGGCGAGCACCTCGCTGTGGACGACCTTGTCAATGGCGTCGGTGGTGACGCCGGGGGCCACCTGCCGGCCGGCGATGAGCAGGACCTCGGCGGCGGCCGCCCCCGCCCGGCGCATCGCCTCGATCTCCGCCGGTGAGCGCGCCGGTGCCATGCGCGGCGGCCCCGGCTCCCCTCCGGCGTTACGGACATACGGCGGGCGTGTGATGTGGAGGGGTACCGGTCGGGGCGGCCCGACGATGCCCGGTTGCACCGAGGCGGACCGCACCAGCGGCCGCCGTTTGCGCTTGGCCACTCCCCTACACCGCCGGCGGGTCCCCGGGCGCCGTCGACGGTGCGGGCCAAACCGGCGGGCGTTTCTGCAAGAACGCGCCGATGCCCTCCTGGGCGTCGTCCATGGCGGCGTTGGCCACCATGACCTGGTGGGTGTAACGGTAGGCCTCCGGCTCGGTGCGGTCGAGCTGCTCGTAGAAGGCCCGCTTGCCGATCGCCAACACGTCGGCGCTGAAGTGTCCGATCCGCCCGGCGAGGTCGGCCACGGCGGCCTGCAATTCGCCGGCGGGCACCACCCTGTTCACCAGCCCCCAATCGGCGGCGGTGGCGGCGTCGATGGGATCGCCGGTTAGCAGCATCTCCAGGGCCCGCTTGCGCCCGATAGCGCGGGACAGGGGCACCATGGGCACCGAGCAGAACAGGCCGATGCGGACGCCGGGGGTGGCGAAGCGGCTCCGGTCCGTCGCCACGACGAGGTCGCAGGCCGCCACGACCTGGCAGCCGGCCGCTGTGGCGATGCCGTCCACGGCGGCCAAGACCGGTTGCGGCACATTGCGGATGACCGCCATCAACTCGCAGCAGACGTCGAACAACTCCTCGTAGAAGTCGCCGGAGCGGTCGACCATCTCCGCTAGGTCGTGGCCGGCACTGAACGCGGGCGGGGTCCCGGAGATGACGATGACCCGCACCGCGGGGTCGGCGCCGAACTCGCCGACCGCTGAGATGAGATCCCGGAGGACCGCCAGGCTGAGAGGATTGCGACGTGCGGGGTTGTCCAGCAGCACCTCACCGATGTCGCCGTTGCGGCTCGCGCGAACGTGGCCCGTGACCTGCGATCCGTTGCCTCCGGCCATGCGCTCAGCCTAACGGTGAGCCCGATGTGCCACCCCGGCGAGGATCCTTGAGCTACCGATGGTGGCATGTTCAGGCCGGCTCGAACCCCACTCCCCGGGAGATCGCATGGCCGCTGAGGTGGGGACCAAGTCGGTCGTCGCCGCCCTGGTGGCCAACACGGGAATCGCGGTGGCGAAGTTCGTGGGCTTCTTCTTCACCGGCTCCTCCTCCATGCTTGCCGAGGCGATCCACTCCGTCGCCGACGCGGGAAATCAGGCCCTGCTGCTGCTCGGCGTCCGGCGGGCCACAAAGCGGCCCTCGGCGGAGCACCCCTTCGGCTACGGGCGCGAGCGCTACTTCTGGTCGTTCATCGTGGCGCTCGTGATCTTCACTCTCGGGGCGGGCTTCGCCGTCTACGAGGGAATCGACAAGGTGCGGCACCCTCACGACATAAGGGGGGTGTGGTGGGCGGTTGGCATTCTGGGCACCGGGATCCTGCTGGAGGGCCTGTCGTTCCGCACCGCCATCGGCGAGGCGCGCCCGCTGCGCGGTGATACGACCTGGTGGCGGTTCATCCGCCGCAGCCGGTCGCCGGAACTTCCCGTCGTCCTTCTGGAGGACCTGGGCGCCCTGGCGGGGCTGGTGGTGGCGCTGGCGGCCGTGGTGCTGGCGGACGTCACCGGCAACGCCGTCTGGGACGGGATCGGCACCCTGTGCATCGGGGCGCTGCTGGGCGTGATCGCAATCCTGCTGGCGGTCGAACTGAAGAGTCTCCTGATCGGCGAGGGGGCGCTCCCCGAGCATCGCCGGCACCTCCTCGAAGCGGCATCGGCCGCGCCCGAGGTGCGCAGGGTCATTCACCTGCGCACCCAGCATCTCGGGCCTGAGGAACTCCTCGTGGCACTCAAGGCCGAGTTCGACCCCGCGCTGGATGTGGCCGGCTTGGCTGCCGCGATCGACGCCGCCGAGGCCCGCCTGCGGGCGGCCGTGCCGATCACCCAGGTGATCTATGTCGAGCCCGACCTGTTCCGGGAGGACTGAATAGAAGAAATATCTAGTCGTTCGATGTATTTCTAATTTGTCCCAGTTAGTCTTGCATGTGTGAGACTAACTGAAAGATATCTAACAACGATCGGGCTTATCGCCGCACTGGCGCTGACCCCGGCCTGCGCACCAGCCGGACAGGTCGCCCTCGACGGTGCTGCCGGGAACGCGCAGCCGCCGGCGGATCCCGCAGCGGGTTCCGGAGCCCTCGAACTCGGCGGCAAGACCGGTGGCGCCCCGCGGGAGCCCGCACCCATCGGGCACCTCGATGGCCCGCCGAGGGATCTCGGCAACACCGCCGATGGTGACCACCGGCAAGTTCCCGGGGCGCCGCACCCGGGGCGGAACCCCGAAGCCACCCGGGCCGGCCGCGCCGGCGACCGCACCAGGAGCCCCTCGCCGGCGGCAGGGCGCGGCGCTTCCACCGCCACCGCACCGCCGGGACCCGTCGAAGTGCTGCCCGGACCGACGGTGTCCCACAGGCCGGTACCCGGGTCGGCAACACCGCATGGACCGGTGCCGCTCGTCTCGTCCCCCCAGGGCAATGACCCTCCGGCCGATGTCGCCGCGGCGATCCTCGGTGCCTACACCGCGTTCTGGGACAGCTACTGGGCCGCGGCCGTCCACCCGGTGAACCCCGACCATCCGGGGATCGGTCGACACAGCGTCGAGCCGCTGCGCAGCCGCACCGTCGGCGTGCTGGTGGGGCGGGTGACCGAGGGCATTGCCCTGCGCCTACCGGACGACCACGGCGCAGGCCGGATCGTTCGCATCGAGGGCTGGGACTCCGACAGCGCCGAAGTCCTGGACTGCTTCGTCGACACCGCCGTCCTCTACGACGTGTCAACGGGCCGCGTGCACAACGACGAGCGGGCGACGGTGGTGCATCTGGCACTGATGCGACGCACCGGCGACGCGTGGCGAGTCGCGGAGATCTTCGAGCAGGCAATTCACAAAGAAAGGACCGACGGATGCGTCATGCAGTCGAACATCCACCGAGCGCCACCACTGGAAGCAGCAGCCCCCGCGTCACGGACCGTGCGGGAAGGAGGCGGCGTTGGGGGCGAGCCGCGGTCGCCCTCCTGACGGCGGCCGGGACGGTCGCGGCGGCAGCGCCCGGCGTGACCGCAGCCGACTCCACCGAAGTCGAGAACTGCAGCGACGGCGACACCTTCTGCTCCACGCTGACCGTCGAACGGCCCACGACCTCCGAAGAGCCCGACGAGAGGCCCACCGGCGGCCTGAATTACTGCAGCTCCTTCTACCTGCAGGACGACGGCAACTACATCGTCGACCTCTGCGGCAGCGACGGGAAATACATCCGGACTCTCACCCTGGCGCCGAGCAAGCCGCGCCCCCGCCCCAGGTCCTCCACCGTGATGTCCTCGGCGATGGGAGCCCTCAACCCGCCCCCGCCGACCATCCACACCTCTCCGGGTCACCGCTCGGGGCTGCTGGTGCAGACCCCGACGTGGCTCTGGCTGTCGCCGTCCTACTGGCGCACCTACACCACGACGATCATGGTCTGGGGATACGTGGTCACGATCTTCGCCACACCGACGGTGGTGCGCTGGAAGATGGGCAACGGCGACTCGATCACCTGCGTGGGCCCGGGGACCCCGTGGGTCCCGGGTTTCAGCGACGCGCTGAGCACCTGCAAGTACACCTACCGGCACTCCTCCGACGGTGCTTCCGGAGACCGCTACAGGATCACCGCCACGGTCACCTTCGTGGGCAGCTTCACCACCGTCGGACTCGGTGGCATGCGCGGACCGCTGGGAGCTGTCACCCGCAGTTCGTCCGTCTACGCCCCGGTGGCCGAGATCCAGGGCCTGGTGGTGTGACCGGCCGGCCGTGGGTGGGGAGCCCGCGAGGCCATAGGCTCGGGCCGTACCCGCCCTGGCATTCGGGAGGCCCGCATGTTCACCGCCCTGCTGCTGTCCAAGACCGACGACGGATTCGAACGCAGCATCAGCAGGCTGGACGAGGATCAACTCCCGGACCGTGAGGTGACCGTCGCCGTGGACTACTCCACGGTCAACTACAAGGACGGCCTGGCAATCTGCAACGGCGCGCCGGTGGTGCGCAGCTGGCCGCTGGTGCCCGGCATCGATCTGGCGGGCGTCGTCGAGGCCAGCGACCACGCCGACTGGCGCCCCGGCGACCGGGTGACCGTCAACGGCTGGGACCTCGGCGAGAAGCACTGGGGCGGCATGGCCCAGAAGGCCCGGGTGGATGCCGGCTGGCTGACGCGCCTGCCCACCGGCATCGACACCCGCGCCGCGGCCGCCATCGGCACAGCCGGCTACACCGCCATGCTCTGCGTGATGGCACTGGAGGATCAAGGTGTGGCCCCCGGCGACGGACCGGTGATCGTCACCGGCGCCGCCGGTGGCGTGGGCAGCGTGGCGGTGGCCGTCCTGGCGAAGCTGGGCTACGACGTGGTGGCCTCCACGGGTCGGGCCGGCACCGAGGGCGACTACCTGCGCTCGCTCGGCACCACCGAGGTCATCGACCGCGCGGAACTGAGCGAGCCCGGCGGCCGGCCGATGGCGAGACCGCGCTGGGCGGCCGGCGTGGATACCGTCGGCAGCCACACCCTCGTGAACCTCATCGCGGCCCTCGAACCCGAGGGTTGCGTGGCCGCCTGTGGGCTGGCCGGCGGCTCCGACCTTTCCGGGACCGTGTTCCCGTTCATCCTCCGGGGCGTCAGCCTGCTGGGCGTCAACTGCGTGTACCAGCCGGCGGCCCGGCGGACCGAGGCCTGGAGCCGGTTGGCCACCGATCTGGACAGCGCCACCCTGGAATCCATCACCAGCGAGGTGCCCCTGGCGGAGGTTCCCCGGGTGGCCGCCGACATCCTCGCCGGCGCGGTGCGCGGCCGGGTCGTGGTGGACGTGAACGCCTGATTATCGAGGCGCTCAGGCAGTACGCTGCGAGTTGGCGGCCCGGGGGGGAGGCGGTAGCAGCAGTCCCTCTTGGCGGCTGCGGACGAATCGACCACGAGGAGAAACCCGATGGGGTACTTCGCACGATCCTGGGAACTCGGCAAGACGTCTTGGCGCGTCCTGCGCAAGGACAAGGAGTTGCTGTGGCTACCGGTGCTCGGCGGCGTGGCGGCACTGATCATCGCCGGGATCGTCTTTCTCATCATCGCCCTCGTCAGCTACGACCCGGCCGACGGCCTATACGACATGGAGGTCGGCGGGGGCTCGGTGCTGCTGATCATCCTGGGTGTCATCGTCGCCGCCATTGCCGTGTACTTCTTCCAGGGGGCCCTCGTGCACGGGGCCCGCGAGCGGCTCACCGGCGGTGACCCCACGGTGGCCAGCGCGATCCGCGGCGCCTGGGGGCGCATAGGTGCCATCGCCCCGTGGGCGATCGTGGCTCTGGTGGTCGGGTTCATCATCAACACCATCCAGGCGGCGGCACGGGACCGCGCCGGAATCTTCGGGGCGATCATGGGCAGCCTCCTGGACCTGGCGTGGCGCGCCCTGACCTTCCTGGTCATGCCGATCATCATCGCCGAGGGTGCCGGCGCGTTCGCGGCCATCGGGCGCTCCAAGAACCTGCTGCGTCGGACCTGGGGCGAGAACCTCGTCGCCCAGGCGGGGCTCTCCATCGTGGGCTTCATCCTGATGCTGCCCGGGCTGCTCATCGCCATATTCCTGGGTTCGGGGCCGCTGGGCGTCTTCGGTGTCATCGTCGGCGGCCTGTTGATGATCTTCGGCGCCGTGGTGGCCTCGGCGCTGAGCGCGGTGTACCAGACCGCCCTCTACGAGTACGCCACCACCGGCGAGTCGCCGGCCGAGTTCGCCGAGGTCAACCTGGGCCAGTCCTTCGGCCACCGCAGCGACCGCGGCAGCCGCTGGGGCCAACCCGGCCAGTACCGCACCTGAGTTTCCGCTGCCGCCGCCTCGCCGGCGGGCGGCAGCGGGTCACACGTCGAGCCAGTCGGGACGGTCCGAGACGCCCTGGACGGTCCAACCGCCGTCCACCACGATGCACTGGCCGGTGATATAGGAGGCGGCCTCACTCGCCAGGAAGACGGCGGGACGGGCGATCTCGGGCGCCTCGGCGAGACGGTCCATCGGCACCTCGAGGCGCATCCAGTCCTCGGTGAGGGAGCCGTCGTCGAGGGCCTGCTGCACCAGCGGCGTGCGGGTGAAGCCGGGAGCGACGGCGTTGACCCTGATGTCGTGGGGCGCCACCTCCACGGCCAGCGAGCGGGTCAACCCCAGGATCCCCGCCTTGGCCGCCGAGTAGGGGGCGCGCCCGGGTATGCCCACAAACCCCGCCGCGCTGGAGGTCGAGACGATGGCCCCTCCCCCGACCTTGCGCATCTCGGGGATCGCCGCGGCGCTGCACAGGAACATCCCCCGCAGGTGGATGCCCACGACCAGGTCCCACACCTCGGGATCCATCAGGTGCGTCGGTGCGGCCCGCTGGATGCCGGCGTTGTTGAACAGCACATCGATGCGGCCGAGTCGGGCGGCGACCTCGGCGGTGGCTTCCCTCACCGCATCGGCGTCGGCAACGTCCACCTCGAGGTCGACGATGCCCGCGCGAGCCTCTTCGGGCACAGCGACATCGAACGAGGCAACCTCGGCGCCCCGCCGGACCATCTCATCGGCGATCGCTCCGCCGATGCCACGCGAACCCCCGGTGACAATCGCCACCTTGCCGTCGAACTCTCCGGGCATCACGCACTCCCTCCCGCGGAACGTTCGGGCGGATGGTACCGCCACTCCGCGCCGCCGGCCCGGCGTACGATCGGCGCGGCGCTCGAACAGGAGGACTGCGGTGGAACGGCAACGAGTGAGTTCGGACAGGCCCTGGGACCCGGTTGGCTACTCGCGGGCGATCCGCTGTGGCAATGTCATCGAGGTCGCCGGCACGACCGCCATGCGTCCCGGTGAGGTCGTCGAGATCATTGCCCCCGGCGACATGTACGGCCAGACGAAGGCCTGTCTCGAGATCATCACCGCAGCTCTGGCCGAACTGGGAGCCGGCCCCCACCACGTCGTCCGCACCCGCATGTTCGTCACCGACATCTCCCAGTGGCAGGAGGCCGGCCGCGCTCACGGCGAGTTCTTCGGCCACGTCAAGCCCGCCAGCACGATGCTGGAGGTCAGCGCCTTCCTGCACCCGGACCTGCTCATCGAGATCGAGGCGACCGCGATCGTGGACTGAGCCGGGTCGGCTCAGCTGGGAAACTCCGGACCCTCCTCGAAGTCGCCACGCAGGGCGGCGGTGGCCGCGGCGTCGAGGATGAAGTCATCGGCGCCGGCATCGTGGGTCGCCACGACGCCGTAGTCCCGCTGGGCACCCGCCACACTGATGTAGCCGTCGCGCAGGTCGTCGAGGACGTGGCAGATGCGCCGCGTGAACGGATGGCCGTACCCGCCGCCGCCCGGCTGGAAGAGGTCCAGCATCCCCTCCTGGCGGATCGGCAGGTTGGTGCAGAACATGCCCACGTTGACCTCATCGTCGGTGCCGGGGGCATACATGAACTTGTTGGGCCGGGCGTCGACGCCGCCGGCAAACCCCCAGGGTCCGAACTTCTCGCCGTCGCCGAGGTCCGAGAGCACGCCGTCGCCGTGGGTGAGGTACCAGCGGCGAGTGACCCCCAGGCCGCCCCGCGACCAGCCGGCGCCGGCACTGTCGGTCTCCATGCGGTAGCAGTCGAACAGCACCGGGAACAGCCGTTCCTGGAGCTCCACAGGCTGGTTCATGGCGGTGGTGGCGAAGGTGGTCATGGCGGTGGCGTTGTCCTTGCGGGCGGCCCGGCCGCCCCAGCCGCCCTCCAGCCAGAGGTACATGACGAATTCCCGCTCGAAGCCCGGCCGCGGGTCATAGCCCGCCGTGATGGTGTTGATGAGTCCCGTCGGTCCGGCCATGGACCGCTCGGGCACCAGGTGCATGAACGCCTTCAGCACCAGGTCGCAAACGGCCGGATACACGCCGGCGGCGCAGCCCGACACCGGCGACGGGAACTCCACGCTCAGCAGCAGACCCGGCGGCAGCACGAAGTCGATGGCCCGGAAAACGCCCTGATTCATGGGGATGTGCGGGAAGATCATCTTCATCGTGACCACCGCCGCCGACAGCGTCACCGAACGCGTGGAGTTCACGGCCCCCGTCGCCGGTGGACTCGAGCCGGAGAAGTCCATCGTGGCTCGGTCGCCGTGCACCGTCAGCACCATGTGGGCCGACAGCGGCTGGTCGGGATCCCCGGCCGGATCGCAGTCCAGCAGCGCCTCCACCTCGGTGGGGCCGTCGGGCAGCTTGGCGAACTCGGCGCGCAGGAGGTCCTCGGAGTACTCGATGAACTCGTCCATGGCTGCGGTGATCATGGCGGTCCCGTACCGCCGGGCCAGGGCCTGCAGCCGCTGCTCGCCGAGGCGGACCGCGCCGATGGAAGTCAGCAGGTCACCACGGGCGGTGTCGGCCATCCGCACGTTGCGCAGGATGAGGTTCGAGACCTCCGGCTGGAAGACGCCCTCGCGCACGACGTGGATGGGCGGCACGGCCAGGCCCTCGCCGTAGGAACTACGGGAGTTGGAATCGAATGTGCCGGGCACGTGACCGCCGATGTCGGTCCAGTGCATGGAGTTCTGGACGAACCCGGCCAGCGAGCCGTCGAAGTAGAACGGCATGACGGCTCGCATGTCGTTGTGGTGCGTGCCGCCGATGTACGGGTCGTTGATCAGCACCACGTCGCCGGGCCGGAAGTACTCCTCCGGGTCGGTGCCGATCCAGTCCAGCATGCCCTTGATGGTGAACGGGTGGGTGCCCAGGTGCGCGGCCAGATCGCGCACGCCCGAGGCCACCAGGTCGCCCCGGGCGTTGCTGATGGTGCCCGAGTAGTCCCCACCCTCACTGACCACCAGTGAGAAAGCGGCGCGCATCGTGAGCGCGCTCATCTCGTCGACGATGCTGCTGAAGGCGCTGTTCAGCACCTGGAACAGGATCGGGTCGCTCTCGCGAAGTCCTCCCGACTCCTCAGTTGCGGTCTCCACCGCTCGCAGGCTCATGCGGTTCCCTCCCTCATTCGGAGCGGGCCATCTGAAGGTTGCCGAGCTTGTCCACCTCCACCTCCCAGTGCGGCGGGACCCACGTGGTGGAGTCCTCCTGGGTCAACACGAGCGGGCCCGACAGGCGGCTGCCGATGTGGAGCCGGCTGCGCTCGGCCACCCGCGCCGTCACCTCGCCGTGGTGCGTCAGCACGGGGCGCTCGTTGGTGTGCAGCGGCGATGTGGGCCCGCTGAAGGGGATGTGGGGTCGCTCCGAGCGCCGTACACCGCGCACGCGCAGCGCCGCGATCTCGGTGGGAATGTCCACCGCCACCGAGTGGAACTGTCGCTCGTACTCCCCGAGGAACAGCTCGCGGTACTCCTCGGTGAAGCGTTCGGACACCTCGCCGGTCTCCAATTCCACGGTCAGGGCCCGCACCTGGCCCAGGTAGCGGAGGTCGATGGAGTACTCCAGACGCTGGCGTTCGGTGGCGACACCGTCGTCGCTGAGCCGTTGGCGCATCGCGGCGGCGAGGCGGTCGAAGACCTCCTGCAGCCCGGAGCGGTCGGCGTCAGCGAGTTCGCAGATGAGCGCCTCGCTGATGTCGTGGGTGATGTCCACGTACAGGCAACCCAGACCCGAGGTCACGCCAGGCGCCAGCGGCACGACGATGCGGGTGATCCCCAGCACGTCGGCCAACTCGGCGGCCATGAGCGGTCCCGCGCCGCCGAACGGGACGAGGGTGAAGTTGCGCGGGTCCAGGCCGCGCTCCACGGTCACGACCCGGATGGAGCGCGCCATGTTGTTGTTGCAGATGTCGATGATTCCCAGCGCGGCGTCCTCGACGCTGAGCCCCAGCTCGTCGGCGAAGGTGCCGACGGACCGGCGTGCCGCGGCAGTGTCCAGAGTGATGCCGCCCGCCAGTTCCACGTCGGCCACGAGACGTCCCACCACGAGGTTGGCGTCGGTGACCGTTGCCTCGGTTCCGCCACCGAGATAGGCGGCAGGGCCGGGATCGGCACCGGCGCTCTGGGGTCCCACGTGGGGCAGGTGTCCCGCATCCACCCAGGCGATCGAGCCGCCGCCTGCTCCGATGGTCACGAGGTCGATGGCAGGGAAGCGGGCCGGCTGACCGAAACGGGGCGAGAACTCGTGCACGATGTCCGCCCGACCGCCCTGCACGACCGCGATGTCGGCGCTGGTGCCGCCGATGTCCAGCGAGATCACCTCTTCCAGACCCTCGCTGGAAGCCAGCACGCCGGCCGCCACGACGCCGCCGGCCACCCCGGTGGAGGCGGCGACGCCCTCGGCGGCCTTCGCCCCGGCGGCAGGGCCCGACGTCAGGAGACGGGCAGGGAAGCGCGAGGCGCTCTCGACGGTGAGCAACCCGCCGCCGGAATGCATCACGTACAGGCGGCCGCCGAAGCCGGCATCCCGCAGGCGGGACTCAAGGGCTGTGAGGTATTCACTGACGACGGGGGCCAGATAGGCGTTCAGCACGGTGGTGGAGGTGCGCTCGAATTCCGGCGGCTCACGCAGCAACTCCCCGGAGGTGCTGATGAACGCATCGGGCAACTCGTCAAGCACTATCTCCGCCGCCTGGGCCTCGTGGACGGGGTTCACGTAGGAGTGCAGGAAGGCGATGGCAAAGGTGTCGATGCCGCGGCGCGCCGCCAGGCGGGTCGCGGCGCGGACCTGTTCGACATCCAGTGGTATCACGACGTCGCCGGCGTAGTCCAGCCGCTCGGTGATCTCGAACCGGTTGCGGCGCGCCACCAGAGGCGGAGGCGGATCCCACTGGATGTCATAGGGATCGCCGCGGTTGTGGCGGCGCAACTCCAAGACGTCCCGGAAACCTCTCGTGGTCAGCAGCGCCGTCGGTGCGCCGCGCTGGGTGATCACGGCGTTGGTGGCGACCGTGGTGCCGTGGGCGATCATCTCGATGTCGGAGACCTCGATGCCCGCGGCACCGATGGAATCCAGGACGCCCTGGTCGAACGCCGAGGGAGTGGAGGGAACCTTGGCGATGCGCTGCTCGTCGCCGCGCACCGCCACGAGGTCGGTGAAGGTCCCGCCCGTGTCGATCCCGACCTGCCAGCCACCTTGCATGGTTCGAGTCTCCCCTCCTGCCCCGCATCAGCCCCCGGGCGTCAGCGTGAACATACAACACCGCCGGAGTGGGCTCGGAAAGCCGGCCCAGGAGACTGCTGAGTAATTCTGCAGCCCAACACTCTCGTCGTTCCGGCGGACGCCGGAGTTCACTGTTCAGCCGCCCCGCTTGGGCCGTCGTTGCCTTCTGTGCGCGATTGTGCCGCCCTGGACAGCAACATTGCGCACAGAAGGCACCCCGGAATGCACACCTAGGAGCCGGGTGCAGATTCCTCGATGCGGCGCAGCCGGTGGAAGAGGCGCTCGCAGCTCTCGTCGCAGCAGCGCCGCGTCTCCCCGCCCACCGGCTCGACGAAGCTCCAGTAGCGGGCGATCAGGAGGTTGCCGCACACGTCGCAGTAGTCGACGGTCGTGTCGTGCCAGCTCTTGTCGAGTTCATGCCACGCCATCGCGCATGACCCTCCTCAACTCGGCGGTCGCCGCCTCGTCGACGGCCGGGTCACCCGCTGCGCCGTCGCCACCGCCAGAGCCGTCCTGACCCGAGTCGCCGGTTGCAGAACCGCCGGCGATCACCACGCCGTAGACCGATTCCGCCGAGCCCCGGCTCACGAATCCCAGCTCGACATCGGCCAGCACCCTGGCGGGATCGCGCTCCAGCGGGTCGCCGTAGCCACCCCCCGACGGCGACGTGATCCGCACCCGGTCGCCCCGGCGCAGGCGGATGTTGGTGAACTTCGACGGCGACACCAGACCGAACGCATCCTGGAACGTCTCATATTCCTCGCCGCCGGCCGCCGCAACCTCCAGGCGGGTGCGGCTGCCCTCCCGTCCCCCGAAGAGCCCCCAGGGCGAGCGCTTCATGCGCTCGGAGAGGGCGCTCACCGTGATCACGTCGCCCGCCACCTCGAGGACCCGCCGGACCCCCAATCCGCCCCGATGCCGGCCGGCACCGGCGGTGTCGTCGTTGAGGCAGTACTCCTCGTGCACCCACGGCCACTTGGTCTCGAAGATCTCCACGGGCGTGTTCCGGCAGTTGGCGTGCGGCACGATCTGCGCGCTGTTGCCGTCGCTGGTGGCCCGGCCGCCCCACCCCATGCCCTCGAAGTGGTAGTGCGCGTAGTACTCGCCGTTGCGGGGATCCACCCCGCCGAACAGGAAGTTCAACGACGTGTTGCCGCTTGCGGCGGCCGCCCGTTCGGGCAGGATCTGTGACAGGATCTGCCCGAGGACCAGTTCCATGATCCGCGGCTGGAACTCGGTCTGGCCACCCACGCACGGCCCCGGCAGCCGCACGCAGGTGATGGTCCCGGCGGGAGCCACGACCTTGATGGGGCGCACGATGCCGGCGTTGACGGGAACGTCCCGCGCCAGCACGTACAGGAGCCCGTTGAGCGAGGCGGAGAGGGTCACGACGTACGGCGCGTTGATCGGCCCGACCGCCTGCTCGTCGGAGCGGGAGTAGTCGAAGATCAACTCGTCGCCTTCGACGATGATCCGCGAGCGGATCCAGTAGGGCCGGTCGGAGATGCCGTCGTCCTCCATGCAGTCCTCGCCGGTGTAGATCCCGTCGGGAAGGCTCTGAATCTCCGAGCGCATATACGCCTCGGCATAGTCGAGGATCTGATCGAAGGACTCGTTCAGCCCGTCGATGCCACGCTCGGCAATGAGGTCGCCGACGCGGCGCTCCCCCACCCGCAGGGAGCCCAGCATGGCGTGCAGGT
>JAPONU010000098.1 GCA_026713745.1 bacterium | reverse complement strand
GCCCGGGACAAGGGCTGCATCGGCTGCGCCGTCTCACCCAACTGGTGCCAAGCCCACCACGACCGGCACTGGGAACACGGCGGGGGAACCGACATCGACAACATGTGCCTGCTCTGCAGCCACTGCCACCAACAAGTCCACACCAACCGCGCCCAAATCATCCGCAGCGCCGACGGACGATTCACATTCCACCACCGAGTCCGGCGCCGACCTGCCCCGGCAGCCCCCAACGGCACCCACAACCCGCCACCCCCCAACCCACCGACCGGCCCCCAGGCCGACATCACGCTCCCACTCCGCTGCTGACGAGCACCAGAACCGAGAACGCCACGACCCGCACCACCGCGACGTGATCGAGTCGGCCCGCTGGGACCCCAACACCAGAGCACCGAGAACACCACGACCCGCACCACCGCAACCCCACACCGACACGACCCCACACCGCCGCGACCCCGCACCGCCATCCACCGACACGAGCCGCCCGGCCGCAACACACAGGTCGCCCCCCGCACGCCGACCGCGCCGCCGCTGATCACAAGCATCAGGCATGACCGTCTCCGATCATCGCCCACTCGCCGCCACCACCATCCCACACCTAACCCCCACACCAACGGACTAACGGCTCAGGACACTAGGAGTGTGCTGAGTAATCCCCGGATCGGCCAATCCATCGCGGCGAAAGCCCTGGTGAGGAGCTTGCGGGTTCGGCGAAATGGCTGTTACTCAGCAGTCTCCTAGGTGAGACACTGCTGGGCCTGCTAGATACCCGGTATCCCGATTAGCACTAGAAGTGTCCGACTCCCGGAATCTGCAACGCCATTCCGACAACACCTTGTGCTACCAGTGAGTCCAAACTCGTGAGAGCACTCTCTTCCATCACATTACCGGGGCCTCCCCGCGGAGAACCAACCACGTGTTCACCAAGAGAAGGCCCCATACCTCCACACCTAGCCGACTACAGGTCGCTGCTGGCGAGATGCGCTCGCCAACGTACGGCGACACGAGGACGTTGCCAACGTACGGCGACACGAGGACGTTGCCCACGTACGGCGACACGAGTAGAATGTCCGCGAACATAGGCATTCTCCTGTTTCCGACAGGGGAAGATCCGACCGACCACGAGGATCAACGATGATACGCATCCGCTCATGCGTCGCCCTCGGTGCCGCTGTCCGCGAACAGCGGGACCATCAGGGTCTGACGCAAACCGATCTCGCCCACAAGGCCGGAGTCAGCCGTCAGTGGCTTTCCGCAATGGAAAACGGGAAGCCGTCGGTGGAGATGGGCAAAGTCCTCGTCGTCTTGAGTGTCCTCGAACTCAGCATTGGGATAGGACAGCGGCCCGAGCGCAACCCGCGAAGACCCTCCGCAACTGAGGTACTGAACGCGGCGACGGTGGCCGAGTGAGCAGCGCCACGCTCGCCGTCATCCTTGATGGCGTTCCAATCGGCGAGATCCAACGTCGCGGCGGTGAACGCCTCGAGTTTCGTTACGACGACAACTACCGCACGAGTTTCGGCGCTCTCCCCTTGTCACTATGCATGCCTGTGTCCCGCCGCGCGCACCCTGATCGGTGGATCAGCCCGTGGCTGTGGGGACTGCTACCAGACAGCGAAGACGTACGAAAGGCCTGGTGTAAGGGAACGACTGCGTCCTATAACAGCGCATTCGAAATGCTCAGCACCCCCATCGGGTACGACTGCGCCGGAGCAGTTCAGTTCTGCAAACCCGACAACGTGAATTGGCTGGCCGAACGAGGCGGAGACCTAGAACCCCTTAGCGAGCACGGAGTCGCCGGGCGGCTGCGCGCATTGGTGGGCGACGAGACGGCATGGCTGGACAGGTCCCGCCATCTGCAGTTCAGCCTCGCTGGTGGCCAACGAAAAACCGCCCTGCACCTCGCCGATGGCACATGGAGTGTTCCTAAGGGGGCGACTCCAACGACCCACATCCTCAAGCCGACTATCCACGGCCTCCGTCATTCCGACATCAACGAGCACCTCTGCCTCACGGCCGCGCGGCTCCTCGGCCTAGCCGCAGCGCAGACAACGCTCGGAATCTTTGAGGACCAGACCGCTGCCGTCGTCACGCGATTCGATCGCCCAAGAATCAGCGGGGAATTCTACCGAGCCCACCAAGAGGACCTCTGCCAAGCCCTCGCCATCAACCCGGGGCACAAGTACGAGAACCAAGGAGGCCCGAGCGCACTCACCAGCATCGATGTACTGCGCCAACACACGGGCGAATACGCACATAACGACATCACGCGTTTCGTTGACACGCTCGCCCTGAACTGGCTCCTCGGTGGAACCGACGGCCACGGCAAGAACTACTCGCTACTGATTGACGAACACAATGTCAGGTTGTCCCCGCTCTATGACGTGAACTCCGTCCTCCCCTACGTCGTTGGCAGCGAACACACCCAAGCACTCGCCATGAGCGTCGGTCGCCACTACGAACTAGGAAAGATCACGGCACACGACTGGGCAGCGGTGGCGCGCCTAGCGCGACTTGATGTCGACACGACGATCGAACGGATTCTCTCGATAGCCGCGCGACTGCCGACGGCGCTCGACACGGCCGCAGCAGACCCTGCCGTACGCGCCGTAGACCCTACCTTCGCCGATCAAATGGTCGAAGGCGTCTCACGATGGGTGGAACAGTGCGTGCCCAACATCGAGTGGACAAACCCTGGCGACCTGCCACCTGAACGGCATTCGTCCACGCCCGCGGCACCACGGCGCCGCGACGACCTATCGCCATAAGACCGGACGCGCAGCGGTAACGAGAATGACCACCGCATGGTGACCGGAACTGCTGCTGCGACGGCCTCGCCACCCTCAACAGCAACCAACTCGCCAACTACCAGAACGTCCCCTACGGCACGGCCGCGTGGCAACGCGGCTACAGCAGACGCAACCAGGTCGAGAACACGAACTCCCGCCTCCGCGACAAAGGAACACTCGAAGCCGGCGCATGCCGAGCGCTCGGCATACTCCCCCGCACCATCGCCGCAGTCGCCGCCGCCGTCACCTACAACCTCGCCCTGCACGACCCAGAGCGCCACAACGCCGGCCCCACCGGCGGCCACGCCTCGCCACACGCACCAATCGCCGGCCAGAACACCGCCACGCACACCGAACCCGCCACCGGCCGAGCGCCGCCCTAACCGCCGCACGCACCCTCACACAGCCAGCGGAACAACCCGCCGGCATCGCCGCGCCCGCCAACAGGCGACACCCACGAGCAAGGCCCTCAACGCCGGCCAACCGGGCCGCACCTGGCCGCCGCCCGGCAATCACCCCGAAACAGCGCCAAACCAGCGCCGAACCGGCGCGTCAACGCATAACTGGACAACTCAACGAGACCTAACTCGCTAAGAGCCCCTGGAGCGGGTGAGGGGAATCGAACCCCCGTATTCAGCTTGGGAAGCTGATGTTCTACCATTGAACTACACCCGCAGGGGCGCCCCGAGGTTACCCGCTGGCGAGCGGGTCAGTTCCAGTCGACGCCAGTCACGGCTCGCATGATTGCACCGCCCCAGCAGTCGATGGTGCCCTCGGTGCGCAGCCCGCAGGTGTGTGCCCAGCCTGCGGTGAGGCCGCTGAAGTGTCCGGGTGGTGCGTCTGTCTGGCCGGCGACGTTCCATCCCCAGCAGTCGGTAGTGCCGTCGGTGCGCAGCCCGCACATGTGACCCCCACCGGCAATGATGAGTTCGAACCGGCCCGCGGGGGCTTCGGCCTGGCCGAGGGCGTTGTTGCCCCAGCATTCGACGGTGCCGTCGGCTCGTATCCCGCAGGTGGATGCGCCACCAGCGGCGACGGCGCTGAACGGTCCTGCGGGGGCTGCGGACTGGCCGCTGGCATTGTCACCCCAGCACGTCACGATCCCACTGTTGCGTATACCGCACGAATGCGACCAGCCGGCGGAGATGTGGCGGAACTGGTAGCCGCCTGTGGAGCGGGTCTGGGCCACGGTTCCCGTCGAGGATCGTTCAGAGCCGGGGACCGTGGCCGGATCTGTCGGTGGCTCCTGACCCGCCCCGGCGTTGCTGGGAGGAACCGGTCCGGCAGGCCTGCTGCAGCCCAGCGCTGTAGCGGTCAGCAGGAGCGGACCTGCGAGAGCCGCCACCCGGTCGAACATACCGTCTCTCCATCTGGGCGCCGCGCGCGCACCGTAGCAGACGGGATCTTGGCGACATCCGCCGGGACAGCCCGCCGGGATGGACCTCAACACGACCTACGAGGCCATCGGGATCTCCTCGGGCAACTCCTTCGTGCATGAGACCGAGAGTCAGGTCATCCTCAACGGCAGTCGCGACATCAACTTCACCATGGACCTCGTCGTCAAGGACATGTCGCTGTTCGGGGATGTCGCCGACCGGTCCGGCGTCTCGCTCGACCTCTCCCCGCTGATCCTGGACATCTTCTCCGACGCGCAGGAGCGCTACGGCCCCCGCGAGTGGTCCCCGAATGTGATTCGCCGACTCGAGGACCGGACGGGCCTGGAGATCCGGGCCCCGGGGTTCCCCGCCGCACTGGTCGACGACGAGCCGGAACGGCCCGGCTATGAGGTGCGTCCCTAGCGTCGTCGCGTCAATTGTGCGCTGACCTGGGGCTCGGAGGGTCCCGATGGTCGCTCAGGCGAAGGCGGACTGACCCGTGAGAGCTTGACCGAGGATGAGGGTGTGGATCTCGTGGGTGCCCTCGTAGGTGTAGACCGACTCGAGGTTGTTCATGTGCCTGATCACCGGGTATTCCAGCGTGATGCCGTTGGCACCGAGTACACCGCGAGCGGTTCGGGTCACCTCGAGGGCCATGCGCACGTTGTCGAGCTTGCCCACGCTGATCTGGGTGGCGCTGAGCCGCCCGGCGTCGCGCAGCCGCCCGAGGTGCAGCGCCAGCAAGGTGCCCCGCTGGACGGCGATCATCATCTCCACCAGCTTCTGCTGGGTGAGTTGGAAGCGACTGATAGGCCCCCCGAAGGCGTTGCGCTCGGCCGCATAGTTCAGGGCCGCCTCATAGCAGGCGCGGGCCGCACCGACGGCGCCGAAGAGAATCCCGAAGCGGGCCTCGTTGAGGCACGACAGCGGGCCCCGCATCCCGGCCACCCCCGGCAGCACCGCACCGTCGGGTAGGCGCACATCCTCCAGCACCAACTCCGAGGTGACCGAGGCGCGAAGTGAGAGCTTGCGGGGAATGTCCCGGGCGGTGAACCCCGGCGTGCCTGCCGGCACCACGAAGCCCCGCACGCCGTCGGCGGTCTGCGCCCACACGACCGCAACATGGGCGATCGAGCCGTTCGTGATCCACATCTTGGTGCCGCTGAGGACCCAGTCGGAGCCGTCGCGGCGTGCCCGGGTCCGCATGCTTGCCGGGTCACTGCCCGCATCGGGCTCGGTCAGGCCGAAGCAGCCGATCGCTTCACCGGCCGCCATGGCGGGAAGCCACTGCAGCCGCTGCTCCTCGCTGCCGTAGGCGCGGATGGGGAACATCGCCAGCGAACCCTGCACGCTCATGAAGCTGCGCAGGCCCGAGTCGCCGGCCTCCAACTCCATGCACGCCAGGCCGTAGTCGGTGGCGTCGGCTCCGGCGCAGCCGTAACCCTCGAGGTGCATGCCCAGCAGATCCAGAGCGCCCAACTCCGGCCCCACCGTCTCGGCGGGGAAGGTCCCGCGCTCGAACCAGTCGCCGATGTGCGGCAGGATCCGCTCATCGATCCAGCGGCGCACGGTGTCCCGCAGCAGCAACTGCTCGTTGCTGAGCAACGAATCGATTGCCAGGAAATCGGTTGCCGAGGTCGGCGCGGGCCCAACGCCGTGACGCCCCCCGGATTCGTCAGCGCCCATCGTCCTCTCCTCTGCGCGACCTGGCTGAGCCGTCCGGCGCGCACGTCGCCGTCACTGCCTGAACGGTCGCCCGGAAGCGGATCCGGACCGGCCGACCGCAGGGTACCGGCCAAGTGTCAGCGGGAATCAACCCGGAGTTTTCCCGGCGGCAACCCGGCGAGGCGTTCCCGCTGCTAGGCGTGAAGGCCGGAGCCGGAACTCCAACCGCTCCGGCGCGCCCGCCTCACACTGTGATCGACTTCCCGGAGAGAATCCATGAG
>JAPONU010000097.1 GCA_026713745.1 bacterium | reverse complement strand
TCTTCGACAGAGGCGTCTCCCTCGTCAGAGGTACTTGCGGCCGGCTGATCCGAAACGATGCCGCGGCATCGGGGAAACTCAGAGCACCCCCAGAACCCACGACCCGCGTTGGCTCCTCGCCGGGCCGTACGCCTCACCATCGGCTGCTCACACTTCGGGCACTTCGGAGCCGGCTCTGTGATTTCCTCTGAGGACTCGCTCATGAGTACTCCCCGATGTGTGCGCAGCGACGACACGATAGCGATTCGGCAGCAAACCGAGGGCGCAGGACTCGCGTTGGCCCAAGCCGGCCGCGGGTGCGCAGGCCGACAGCCGATGCGCGTCATCGCCGACCTGCCCGGACTGGCCCGTCGCATCCTCATCCACCGCGGTCGGCGCTCGTTCCGCACCGGGACGGCGTCGACGTCCGGACCCTCGACGATCTGCACCTCGCCCTGCAAGCCGACTTACTCCGGCCCGAGCGGCCCTACGGGCCGAGGCTGGTGATGGGTAGGACGGTGATGCCGTCCGGGCGGTCGTAGGCGTAGCCGGTGGCGGTGATGACGGCGAGTTTGGCGGGAGGGCCGACGCGGTCGACGTCGACCTTGTCTCGCAGGCGCTGCAGCGAGCGGGCGGCACCCTCGACGGCGTTGGGGCCGCCCAACTTGACCTCCGCGGCCAGCCAGGTTCCGTCGCGCGTCTGGACGATCACGTCGACTTCCAGTTTGGCGCCATCGCGGTAGTGGTACACCGTGGCGTCGTTGACCTGGCTGTAGACACGTAGGTCGCGAACCACGAGAGATTCGAAGAGGAAGCCGAGCACGCGGAGATCCCGCAACAGTCGGGTCGAGCCCGCGCCCATGGCGGCCGCCGCGAGCGACGGATCTGCGAAGTGGCGTTTCGCCGCCCCCCGCACGGCCGTACGGGACCGTAGGTGTGCCGGCCACGGCGGTACGTCCTCGACGATGAAGAGTCGCTCCAAGGACCGCAGGTACTCCATCGCCGTTGTGCGATTGAGGGGACGGAGGCCGATGGCGTCGTCCGCCAGAGTGGTGAACGAGGCGGTCGTAGCGACGTTGCGCCCCAGCGACGCCAGCAGCCGCCGCACCGCAGCAGGATCGCGGCGCACCCCGTCGACGGCGGAGATATCAGTTCGGCAAATCTCGCCGAGGTAGTCGTCCAAAGAGCGCTCTGCTGTGCGCGCCGGCACATCGATGTGGCGAGGCCACCCGCCTCGGCAGATTGCATCGACGAGGTCCTCGAGGTTGGCGTCGGGCTGCTGTGCTGCGATCCGCTCACCTCCCAACAACGCCCCCAGCGAGACCTCGCCGGTCGACTCACCGGTCTCGAACAGCGACATGGGCCGCAGGCGCACACGGGCCATCCGACCCGCACCCGAGTGCCTCGTGTGGTCGTCAGGCGGAACCGCCGAGCCGGTGAGGATGAAGCGCCCCCGCCGATGCGTCTCGTCGCAGGCATGACGCACCTGGTTCCAGATCTCCGGCGCCAACTGCCACTCGTCCAGCAGGCGCGGCTCGGAACCCTCAAGCACGAGATGCGGCGCCACCACGGCGAGCGTTCGCGCGTCGACGTCGCCGTCGAGTAGCACCTCGCTGCGGGCCGCGTTGCGGGCCGCCCACGTCTTGCCGCAGCCCCTCGGCCCTTCGATGACGACCGCCGGCATGCGCGCCAAGGCCTCGGCAATCGCCGAGTCGGCCACTCGCGGGCGATATCCATCCGGTGTGAGCGTCGGTTCCACAAGCCGTCCAATTGTTGTCGACGCTGATGATCCTACGGACTGCGAGCGATCTAGACAACGACATGTGACGCGATCGGCCTACAGAATATGACAAGGCTAGCCTACAGAAAGACGGTGCATCGATCCGCTGCTTCGTCGTGATCAGTACTCACACATCGACCTGATAGAGGAGGATGCTGATCAGTCCTCTGTCCACAGCCCGGCGCTGCCTACCTCGAGGGGTACCGTCGGCTGATCGAGACGCCGGCCTGCATCTCAGTCCGTCTTGGCGAGGTCGAGGAGCGGCCAGTACCGGGCAAGCAGCTCGAGAGCGCACGCCAAACCCGGCAGCACCAATCCAGCAGCGACACCTCCCGGCCAAGGATCAGCAGCGACGGCGCGCCCGATAGCGGCAGCATCTCCGGCGTCTCCTCGATCAGGCCGTGCAGGGTCGCCTCGTCGGGGAACACCTCGGGCCGACGCAGCCACCGGCCCGCATCGTCCTGCGTCCGGATTCCCGGCAGTGTCACGTCACGTTCCCGCCTCTCTCCAGGGACGGCCGACGGCCTCAAGCCCACGTCGCCTCATCATGAGCGGCGATGTAGCGACAGTGCGGGTCGCGAAGAGTCGCCGGAGTCGCTGGGCCGTCGTCGAGGGGCCGGCCTGTCACACTGGCCTGCCATCATTGACCGAGACTCCGAACGAAGGCCAGAGACATGAGGCGAAGTCGACAGCAGGATCCGCGGTTGGCGGTTGTGGACGTGGAGACGACGGGGTTCTCGAGGTATGACCGCATCGTGGAGTTCGCCTGTGTCACCGTCGTGGACGGAGCTGTGGTCGAGGAGTACGAGACTCTGATCCAGCCCGAACGTGACCCGGGTCCGGTGCACATTCACGGGATCACCCCGGAGATGCTGCAGTCGGCACCACCCTTCGAGACGGTCGCCGGCGACATCTCCAGCCGACTCGACGGCGCTGTGCTCGTGGCGCACAACATCAGCTTCGACGTGCGGATGCTGCGCCAAGAGTCGGTTCGCCTCGGCGGTCCGGAATTCGACCCGGGTCAGGGGTTGTGCACCTACAGGCTCACCCGGCAGAAGCTGGCGCTCGCCGCCGCAGAAGCAGGCCTCCCGCCTCCGAACCACACCGCACTGACCGACGCCCGCACCGTCGCAGCGCTGGTGGACCGCCACGCTCGGCGGGGCGCGCTGCGCGACCTGCAGGCGGCCACGTGGACAGCGCCGACGGAGGCCACGGGAATGACGATGCGCCGTCCGGGCTCGCCCTCGCGGCGCGGTTCGCTGCATCAGGCCGCTGCCCGCACCCGCTGGCCGGGGACACCCGAAGAGTCGACAGCGCTCTATCTCGACGCCCTGGACCGCTGCCTCGACGACGGAATCCTCGAGGAGGCCGAACGCGCCTGGCTCAACGAGACCGCCAAGGCGCTCGGACTCAGCGCTCCCGGGCGAGCACAGCTGCACGAGCAGTACTTCGAACTCCTGAAGCGGCAGATCCTCGCCGACGGGATCGTGACAGAAGACGAGGAGCAGCTTGCTGCGCAGATCGCTGCGGCGCTGGCTCTGGACTCGACCGACATCCGGGCCACACCGCGCACCGCGGACCGGGTCGAGCTCGAGGCCGGCATGAGCGTGTGCTTCACCGGAACAGCCGTCATCGATGGCGCCCCCGCCAACAGGGAATTGCTGGAGAAGATCGCCACTCTGGCCGGGATGACACCACTGAGGACGGTCACCAAGAAGTGCGACGTGCTCGTCGCCGCCGACCCGCTATCGCAATCCGGCAAAGCCCGCGCAGCACGCCAGCGAGGCATCCCGATCATCAGCATCGAAGACTTCATGAAGACCACGAAGCCCCCACCGCCTGCTACGACCGGTTCGTGACCCGGCCTTGGTCGAGGCTCAAGCTGTAGAAGCTGACTCGCACCTCGGCGCCTGCCGCCCGGAACATCTGAAGGAGTTGCGGCACCAGTTCGTGTTCCTCCACTTCCGAACGTCCCTCAGGTCGCCAGTTAAGTCGCCAATTTACTAGCGCCGAGGTGTCCACCCAGATGGGGATCTCTCCGGTCGAGCCGAAGTTGGCGTAGACCACTGCGCAAAGTGCCACGCACGCTTCGATCCCTGTTTCGCCACCATCGGCGCCTGACATCCGAAGCACGTGTATGAAACACCCGAGGGAGCGTCCTCGACGGCCACCACTCGGCCATCACCGGCATCCGCGAACGGGTAGCGGACTCCGGGTCTCACTTCACTGAGAGCGTGTCTGGTCATCTGGTCAGGCGCGTCGCCCGCAGCTAGCCAACTGCCTCTGCGTATGCCTCGGTCAGCGCCTGCAGCAGGTCGTCGCTGAAGTTCTGTGTCCAGTTGCCTTGGCCGAGTCGCATCCCGCTGAGGCTCTCGACACGGTCGATGGAGTCGGGCGCCCGTCTCTCGAACACGCTGCGCCAGAACAGCACATAGGCACGCCCTGCGGTACCTCCCTCGTTGTACAGGTCCACCAAACTCCTGTCCTCGTCTCTCAGAAGCGGTCGGAGTACGAACCGATTCCTTCCTACCCCCTCGGTGGTGGAGCGGCGCGCCAGACCTCGCCGTTCCAGATCGCAAGCCCAACGCAATAGACGCCTCAGCGCCTCCCGGTGATCGGGTGCGGCCTCACTGATGCTTGCCTCGAATCTCTCGCTGCCCTCGTGGTACACGGTGCCGGATTCCTTGCGACGGGCCTTCTCCACGGTCACCTCGTGGCGCTCGGGCGTCACCCGCTGCGGCAGCACGACCGACGTGCCCCCGAGGTCGAAGGAGTTCACCGCGACCAGGTCGATGACCAGCTTGTCGGTCACGTGCTCCAGGTAGGCCACCAGCGTCATCAGCTCAGGCGGCACGCTGTCGAGCACGAAGACCAACCGGAAGCGGCCTTCGCTCAGGTGCTCGTCGAGGGCCGCCGTGAACTCGTCGGCGTCGAACACATCCTCCTGCGCAGACCGCACCGCCTCCACGAGCGACTCGTGGCCACGCTAGTAGGACGATTCGCCTTACAGTTCTGGAGATGACAACTATCTCACAGAGTCATGCCTCTCGAGACCCGGCTGACCGGCAGGTCTTCGTCCTCGAGTCGCCGGCATGGGATGAACTGCAGAAGGCTCTGAGCCGGCCGGCCGCACCGAATCCTCGGGTCACCGCACTCCTCACGGAGCCGTCGGCACTCGACGACGCGTGACCATGACGCCGACCCCGGGCGAACAGATATGAACGCCACCTACGAGGTCGTGGCCGCCCGGTCGGGAGCCTGGTGGACCGTCGAGGTCATTTCCGGGCTGCCGGCCGATGTGGAGGGTGTGAGCCAGGCTCGACGCCTCACCGAGGTGCCGACGGTGGCCAGCGATCTCATCGGCGATCTCCTCGACATCGATCCGGCCACGATCGATGTGAGCCTGCGAGTACAACTCCCGCCGTCTTTGCAGGCGTGGGTCGAGTCGTACCGCGATGCCGAGGCCGTCGAGACCATCGCCCGTTCCGAGGCTGCGCTCGCCCGCAGTCGGGCCGCTGCTGCACTGCTCGAAGCCCGTCTGACCAGCGGCGCAGACCTCGCTAGGCGGGTGGGCGGGCCTCGACGAATCCGGCGGCTGTGAAGTCGCCGTCGAACGCCAGCGCCTCGGTGATCCGCTCGCGGCGCATGATCTCGAAGCTCGTGGCGTCGACGTAGGAGTAGGCGCGCTCTCCGAGTCCCTCATTGGATGTTCAAGTGCCCGTTTATGGGCATATGAAGTGCCCATAAACGGGCATATCAAGTAGAGTTCGGGTATCGACGCCTACCGCAACCACAGGACTTGCACCCCATGAGTTCCGGATCGAGCCCGCCGGAGTATCTGCCGCGCGTGGTGGATGGCGAGATGCGCGCCGCCTTGGCGGCGTCGCCGGCGGTGCTGATCGAGGGGCCGCGGGCCTGCGGCAAGACGTGGACCGCCCGGCGGTTCGCCGCCAGCGAGCAACTGCTCGACGCCACCGTGAGCGCCCGGCTGGCCGCCAACGTGGACGCCACGGCGCTGCTCGACGGCGCGTCGCCGCGGTTGTTGGACGAATGGCAACTGGCCCCCGACATCTGGAACCCCATGCGGCGGGCGTGTGACGACCGCGGCCTGCCCGGTCAGTTCATCCTCACCGGGTCCGCCGACCCTCCCGACGACGTCACCCGCCACTCCGGGGCCGGGCGGGTGCTGCGCGTGCGGATGCGCCCCATGAGCCTGTTCGAGTCCGGCGAGTCCGACGGCAGCGTGTCGCTGGCGGGCCTGTTCGCGCCCGGTCGACGCTCCGCCGCCGACTCCGGGCACCGCCTCGACGACATCATGGCAATGGCCTGCCGCGGGGGCTGGCCGAACCTGGTGCGCACCCGCGCCGGCGGGGAGACAGCGCTGCGGGTGCTGCGGGGCTACCTCGACGAGATCAGCCGCACCGATGTCTCCCGCGTCGACGGCGTGGCTCGCAATCCCGAAGGCGTGCGGCGCCTGCTGAGATCCCTCGCCCGCAACACCGCAACCGAGGCGAGCTTCGCCACCCTCGCCGCCGACACCGCCGACACCGGCTCGGAGGTGGGAGCCGTGCACCGCCGCACCGTGGCGTCCTACATCGCGGCCCTCGAGCGCCTGTTCGTCGTCGAGGACCTGCCGGCGTGGAAGCCGCGCATCACCTCCCGCGCCCCGCTGCGCGGCGCCCCCAAGCGCCACCTCGCCGACCCCTCCCTCGCCGCCGCCGCGCTGGGCGCCACCAGCGACGCCGTCGTGGCCGACCTCAAGTTCGCGGGCCTGCTGTTCGAGTCGCTCGTCGTGCGCGACCTGCGCATCTGTGGCCAGGCCGGCGGCTGCGAACTCTCCCACTACCGCGACGGCGACGGCCTCGAGATCGACGCCATCGTGCGGCACCCCGACGGCCGCTGGATCGCCGCGGAGGTCAAACTCGGCGGCGAGGCCGCCATCGAACACGCCGTCGGAAACCTCGATCGCCTACGCCGCCGCATCGACGCCGATCGCACCGGTGCACCATCGCGCCTCGTCGTCATCACCGCCGGCGGCCACGGCTACGAACACCCCGGCGGCGCCACCATCGTCCCCATCACCAGCCTCGGCCCCTGACCACCGCGCCGCCGCCGGCAAACGGCCGGGGTGGCGCGACCCGGAAGTGCAGTGGTATCACCGATTGTGCCGGGCGGTGACCGACTCGACCGGCGGCGGCCCGTCGTCGATGCGGCGAGCGGACCGGTCAAAGATCGAACTTCTGTCTCGTGCGTTTGGGAATCGCCGCGACTCTGGCCTCGAGTTGCTCCAACCGGTCGCGAGCCGCTGCAAGTTCGACTCGAGCGGTATCGCGTTCCTCGCGGATCTGGTCCAATTCCTCCGCGAGCTTGTCGCCGACCCGGGTCACGGCCGTCCGCAGCGCCTCCGTGTCGACCGACGCAATCGCCTGCGCCGAAGCGATCCCGTCCTGCAACGAGATGACCTCGCCGCGCAGCGTCTGGACCTGCGAACCCTCGAGGAATCCGGCGGAGCTTGCGAGCGCCTCCCGCAGGTCCACGAGTGCGGTCTGGTGCGCCGCAACAGTTGCCGCGCCGGGCTCGTGCCCTCAGGTGGACCGAACAGATCGAGCAGCCAGAGCACAACATCGTCCATGTCTCGATCCGTCGCCTGGTAGCGGGTCGTTGCCGAGGCGAGCGCCTGCGCCACGTTCCGTTCGAACTCAGCGAGGTTGCCTTCGGGGAGCAGCGCCTCAGCGAGGCCCCGACCGGCCAGCAGTCCGGGGTGGTCGGGATCGCTCTCGGAGAGGATGAGCACGTTGTGGGCTTGGCGCCGGTCCCGCCCGGCCCGACCGACCTCCTGGTAGAACGCCTCGATCGAGCCCGGCAGCCCGTAGTGGATCGTCCAGCGGATGTTCGGCTTGTCGATCCCCATCCCGAACGCCTTGGTCGTCACGATGACCGGCGCCTGATTCTCTCTGAACGCCGCAGTACTCTCCCGCTTGCGGCGATCCCAGTCGGCGTGCTCGATCCCCTTCGGCGGCGAACCGGCGTACGGCACCGCAGCGGCGGCACGCCGAGCCTCCCCTCACACGTGGAGCGCAGCGTCCTGCCGAAGTTCAGGTACGCCGCACGGAAGTCGTGGCCCCACTCGGACACACAGTGCGCCTCGTCCACCACGGCCAGATTGACCGGCTCCACGTCGGCGCCGGCGGTCAGGCTGTCCCGGAACGATTGCCGCTGGAAACGCTCGGGCGTGACGAACACGAAATAGGCGTCCCGTGCCTCCCTGGTGAGCGAGTTGGCGGAGATCCCCAAGGCGCGGTCGATGCCATGGTCCCGCAGACCGTCGAGTTGGTCCTCGATGAGCGCAACCAGCGGATCGACCACCAGCGTGCGCCCGGGCAGGCACAGCCCGCCGAGTTGGTAGATCATGCTCTTGCCGGCACCTGTCGGCAGGAGCACCGCACAGTCGCGGCCGGCCAGCACCGAAGTGATCGCCTCGAATTGCCCCTCGAGGAGTTCCTCTTTGGCGAACACCGCTCGCAGCACGGCTTCAAGGGCCGCCCGCCTGTCCCCGGGCCCGCCGCCGGCCGAGGTGAACGCCTCCCGGCGGCAGAACTCGATCTGGGACTGGTCGCGCATCAGCACCGGCACACCCGTGGAACGGATCACAACGGTCGGGACCTCGTCGCCGTCGGGAAGGGGCTCGCACGAGGTGCGGTCGCATTCGAGCAGGACGCGAACGTCCGCCGCGGCGGGCTGCGCCGTGCCCTCCTCGGGTTCCCCAGCGCGCTCGTAGCGACCATCCTTGGTTCGCCGGTACGTGTTGGCGCGTTCCCCGTCGACGAACGAGGCCGTCGTCGGTGCCACCGCGCCTCTCCCACGAAGGCGGTCGAGGGCGCCGAGCAGTTCGAGGTACGGACCGACCAGGTCGACGGCGATACCCGTCGGATCCCGAACCTCCACCAGCCACCGGTCGCCTCTCAGAAGGCCGCCCGCGATGGCCTCATACAGGGCGAGCACCAGCCGGTGAACCTGGATCGGCCCCCAGACCAGCGGGGACACGGCTTCCGGTGCAGCCGGAACATCGGCGATGAGCCTCTCCACGGCCTGCAGACCCGGCCCCTCTCCGGCGGCAAGCTCGCTGGTCGGCACTCTGATGGTCGGAATACCGACCGCTTCGAGCCGCCTGTCACGATCGTCGTCGACGGCGACCTGCTCGGCGTGCTGACCGCCGTCGATCTCGATGACGACCGGCGGAACACCGACCGGCGCGAACAGAAAATCACACCGCTGCAGTCCGGCAGGATCCGCCTCGCTGGCACCGGCAGCGTCGTCGGTCTGCAGTGGCTCGGCCGCTTCAACGAGGCTGCCGAGGGAAAACTGCGGTAGTGGACGAGGTACAGCGCGCTCCGGGCCTGCTCAACGAGGTGCACCGCCAGATCTCCGAGCGCGGTGTGCGCTTCGCCCTGCTGGGCTCCAGCGCCCGCAAACTCAAGACAGCCGGCACCAACCTGCTCGCCGGCCGGGCGCTGCGCAAAGCCATGCACCCCCTCACGCCCGCCGAACTCGGCGACGACTTCGACCTCGACGAGGCGCTGCGCTTCGGCACCATCCCGATCGTGTGGACCGCGACGGACCGGAGAGCGGTGCTCGAGAGCTACACGCAGCTCTACCTACGCGAAGAGATCCGGGCCGAGGCCGCCGTGCGCAACCTCGGCAGCTTCGTGCGGTTCCTGCCACCGGCGGCGCTGATGCATGCCCAGACCGTCAACGCGGCATCGCTCGCCCGCGACGCCGGCATCGCCCGCACCACCGTCAACGGCTACCTCGAGATCCTCTCCGACACGCTGCTCACCACCCAGCTGCCGGCCTTCGAGGCACGGCTGCGGGTCCGGGAGCGGCGCCGCCCCAAGCTGTACTGGGCCGATCCGGGGCTCGTGCGGGCCGTCAAGCGCCAACTCGGCCCTGTCGCCGCCGAGGAGCGCGGCCCCCTGCTGGAGGGCTGGGTGCTCGGCAACCTCCGCGCCCACAACGAGCACCAACACCTCTACGACGACATCGGCTACTGGGCCGCCACCGAGTCGCCCACCGAAGTCGACTTCATCCTCACCCGCGACCGCGAACATCTGGCCATCGAGGTCAAGGCCGCCGAGCGCTACAACACAACCATGCTCAAAGGGCTGCGCGCCATCGCCGACCTGCCCGGACTGGCCCGGCGCGTCCTCGCCTACCGGGGGCGTCGCTCGTTCCGCACCGAGGACGGAATCGACGTCTGGACCCTCGACGACCTGCACCGAGCCCTTCAGGCCGGCGAACTCTGGCCCTGACCATGTTCGCAGCGGCGGCCGAGCGCCAGATCCTCGCCTGGGACAGACCTCTCGACGCGTCGACATTGCGAACTGAGCCAGTTCGTGACCGAACGCTCCGCCATGGCGGCGGCGACCGGAGGTCGGCTACCGCTCCGCCGCCGGGGTCTCGCTCTCACGACGCCGCAGGAGCAGCACGAGCACTAGCCCGGTGATGGCGCCGTAGACGGCCCCCAGGACGGCCCAGCCGGCGATGCCCTCGGCGATCCCCGCTGTGAGGCCCGCCACGATCCAGCCCGCGGCGCTGGCGAGCACCCACCTGCCGGCCCGGGTGAACCGGCGCCGGAGCAGGCGCCACTGCATCACACCGACCGCGGCGCCGTACAGGACCGCTGCCGAGACGCCTGCAACATCCGCGCCGAATGCCCTGCCGGCGTCGGCATCCCCCACGGCTCCCGCGCCCAGGCCCGCCACGACGCCCAAGGCGATGCTGGTAACGCCGACGACGGCTCCGGCGACGATGGCGCCCGCAACCCAGCGGCCCGCTCCGCTGACGTGCCATCGCAGCGCCGGCCATTGCAGCGTCGCGGCGACAGTGCCGCCCGCGGTCACGTACCCGATGACCGCCACGCCCGTCAACGGCCCCGCGGCTGCCTCGATGAGACCACCGACCGCATACCCGCCAGCACTGGCCAAAACCCACCAGGGCAGCACCCACCAGTTCCTGGAATCCATTCGTCGCACCCGTGTTAGCTTGCCGTACGGATTGTGATTTCGTCAGATGGGAGTGTTGGAATCGTGGACACGAGCGCCATGGTCCTCATTTCGATGCAGAACAAGTTTCCCCCCGGGAGCTTGCTGGGCCTTCCCAACCAACTATCGGAGGACCAGGTTCGCCAGGTTGCCTCGATCGACTACCGGGATCCTGTCGTTGCGCTCCTCCTCGGGTTGTTCTTCGGGCCCCTGGGTGTGGATCGGTTCTACAACGGTGACACCGGATTGGCGCTCGGCAAGTTGTTCACGTTGGGTGGGCTTGGAATCTGGGCGATCGTCGACCTGTTCCTGATCATGAATGCCGTCAAGAGGAAGAACCTGGAGAAGCTCAACGCGGCTCTGGGGATGGCGTCGCCGAACCCCTGAGTCGGCGGGGGCGGGGTACCAGTTCCCCGCCGCAGTTGGGGCAGACACTGTCCATCTCGGTGGTGCACGTGGGGCAGATCGTGCACTCGTAGGAGCAGATGAACGCGGCGGCGTCGAGCGTGATTGGTGCGTCGCAGCGCTGGCAGCGCTGGCGCATCTCGAGTGCCATCAGCAGCCGCAGACGATCTCTCTGCCGGGCTGGGTTCGACGAGATGGGCAACGCCGTTGACGGCTATGTGATCAACAGCCGCAGACGATCTCTCTGCCGGACTGGGGGCTCTCCGCCCGAGCCGACCACGACCCGGACAACGGACTCAACGCCGCAGACGATCTCTCTGCCGGGCTGGGGGCTCTCCCCCTCCGTGGCGTAGCCGTCGCGCTTCCACCAGTCGAGGCCGCCGATCTGCTCACGCACCTCGAAGCCCAGCATCAGCGGCTCTAACGCCGTCTTGGTGGAGGCGTTGCAGCCGATGCCGTCGCAATAGCAGACGTAGGTCGGCGACCGGTCCAGCGACGCCGTCGAGTCGGCACCGATGGTGCGGTGCGGCAGGCTCAGCGCCCCGGGAATGTGCTCGGCGGCGTAGGCCTCCGCCGACCGGCCGTCGACCACCACGATCGCCTGGCCGTTGCCCAGCGACTCGTAGACGTCGTACGAGTCCATCTCGAAGTCGAGCTTGCTCTTGTAGTGGGTCAGCTGGTCGGCATTCATGTGCCCAGCGTGCTCGCCCGGACGCTGCCCGCAACGTGCCGCCGGTCACGCCACACTCAGTAGCGGTCATCCGGCTTGTCGGTGTCTGCGTGGTCCTCGACCGAGCGGGTGTTTGGTCGCCTCCGATCTGGTGGTGTGACATCGGTCACATCTGAGTGGGCTTGTGGCGGCTGGCGGGCCGGCAGATCGGTCAGAGTTCGCTGACCTGGGCTTTTGGTGAGTTCGCCCAGGCTGTCCGACGTGGGCAGCCGAGCCCAGTTCGCTCCGATCGGCAGAGTAGTCATACTGGTGTTGTTAGTCTGTCCTAGCCATACTATATTGTTGGAAGAAGTAATCAGAAGGGTTCGCTCGTCGCTGTGCGGTGAACGAGCCGGGAGCTTCGAAGAGGGGGTGACGGACAGGTGGGTGATGATCCGATGCGGGGAGTACGGAGCAGCGCTGACCAGGCGGGCCGCGAGTCGATTGGGGCACGTCCGGCGGGACGGGAGCCGGCCGGGACAGATCCGGTGGACCACAAACCGGTTGGGGGCGTGCGGGCCGTCGAGTGGGCGAAGCTCGGCGAGTGGCTGGGTTCGCCGCCGGTGTGGCCGCAGGCCGACTTGGGCGTGTTGCGGGATTGTCTGGGGTTCGTGGGCCGGGCGCGGGCGTCGCTTGCCGCGTTGGAGGCCGACGTGGTCGCCGAGGTGGCGCGCCGCGAGGGCGACGCCGCCACCGAGGAGATCCTGCGGCGCGACCAGAAACAGTCCCGGCGCGGCGCCCGCAAGACAGTCAAGACCGCGGCGCAGCTGGAGTGGGCGCCGAAAGTGGCCGGCAAACTCGCCGACGGGTCGATCACCCCGGAAGCTGCAGGGTTGATCCTCGACGCCGACGCGGACACGTCGGTGGACCAGCGAGAGCTACTGAAGGCCGCTGAGGAAGAACCCGACGACGTCTTCCGGCGCACGTTGAAGGACCACGTCAACGAGCGCACCAGCGCCCAGGAACTCGAAGCGCGGCGGGCGTCGCAGCGGCGCCGGCGGCGAGCTTCGATCAGCGAGCAGCCCGACGGCATGTTCCATCTCTTCGCCCAGTTCGATCCCCTCACCGGGGCGCGGGTGCAGGCCGCACTCATCGCCAAGTCCGACGCACTGTTCCGCAGCGAGGACTCCAAGGACCGCCCGACGGCACCCCAGCGCTTCGCCGACGCGCTCGCAGACCTCGTGTGCACCAACGACGGCGCCGGCGC
>JAPONU010000096.1 GCA_026713745.1 bacterium | reverse complement strand
TTCTCGCCCCAGCACGCCACGGTGCCGTCGCGGCGCAGCCCGCAGGCGTTAGTGCTGAGGGACACGGCGACGAACTCGCCCGCCGGCGGGTCCAACTCGTAGTAGGGGCGCCCTCCCCAGCAGGAAATGGTGCCGTCGGGGCGCAGCGCGCACCCATACCAGTCGCCGACGGAGAGCGCCACGAACGAACCCGCCGGCGGGTCGGTGTTCCCGGAGTAAACGCTCAACGGAATGTGGTGGCCTCCCCAGCACCCAATCGTGGCGTCTGGACGCAACCCGCACGCAAATCCCAAGCCGGCGGATACATCCACGAACGGGCCAATCCCCGGCGAGTCCGACTCGCCGTAGCGGTGCCCTCCCCAGCAGGCGATCGTGGCGTCGGGGCGCAACCCGCACGAATGCCCCGAGCCGGCAGAGACCGCCACGAACTCGCCCCCCAGCGCGTCGCGCCCGCCTTGCTCGTTCAGTCCCCCCCAGCACACAACGGTGCCATCGCGGCGCACCCCACACGAATGACGCCACCCGGCGGAGACCGACGTGAACTCGCCCGCCGGCGCGTTCGTCGCGCCATTCTCGTTCTGTCCCCAGCACACAACGGTCGCTTCGGGGCGCAGCCCACACGAATGCCATCCGCCGGCGGAAACCGCCACGAACTCGCCCCCCGGCGCGTCGGCTTGGTCGTCCTCGTTACCTCCCCAGCACACAACGTTGCCATCAGGACGCAAGCCACACGAATGATAATCACCGGCGGAGACCGCCACGAACTCGCCCGCCGGCGCGTCGGTCTGGCCGTCGCGATTCCATCCCCAGCACACAACGGTGGCGTCGCCGCGCAACCCGCACGAATGCACCCCACCCGCGGAGACCGACGTGAACTCGCCCGCCGGCGCGTCGGCTCGGCCGAAGCCGTCCGACCCCCAGCACGCAACAGTGGCGTCGAGGCGCACGCCACACGAGTGCGACCCGCCGGCGGAGACCGCGGTGAAGGAACCTCCCGGGGGCCTCGCCCCGCCGTGGTCGTTCCGACCCCAGCACGTCACGGTGGCGTCGCCGCGCAACCCACACGACTCCTCGGCGCCGGTGGAGATAGCAACGAATTCGCCCGCCGGCACATCCCGCTCGGCGCGACCGTTGTCGCCCCAACAGGCGACGGTGGCGTCGCTGCGCAACCCACACGAATGCCCGCGACCCGCGGACACCGCCGTGAACGACCCGCCCGGCGCGTCGGTTTGGCCATCCACATTGTCGCCCCAACAGGAGATCGTGGCGTCGCTGCGCAACCCACACGAATGCCCGCGACCCGCGGACACCGCCGTGAACGAGCCCGCAGGCGCGTCGGCTTGGCCATCCTCGTTATCTCCCCAGCAGGAGATCGTGGCGTCGCTGCGCAACCCACACGAATACCTGGCACCGGCGGACACCGCCACGAACGACCCGCCCGGCGCGTCCGCCTGGCCGGACCCGTTCCCGCCCCAACACGTGATGGCGGCGTCACTGCGCAACCCACACGAATGCCCGATGCCGGCGGACACCGCCACGAACGACCCGCCCGGCGCGTCCGCCTGGCCGGACCCGTTCCCGCCCCAACACACAACGGTCGTGTCACTGCGCAACCCACACGAATGCCTGTCACTGGCGGACACGGCCGCGAAAGACCCGCCCGGCGGTTGAGCCTCGCCGTAGCGGTTCTGTCCCCAACACGTGATGATGCCCTCACTCAGCAACCCGCACGCATGGGTGCTGCCCACAGAAACCGCAACGAACACATAATCCACCGGCTCGGCGACCAGAACCGGCAGCGACGGAACCTCAAGAGACACCACCGGCCCCGGCGGCGCCTCGGGAACCACAACAAGCGGCGGCGCCTCGGGAACCACAACAGGCGACGGCGCCTCGGGAACCACAACAAGCGGCGGCGAACTCTCGGCGCGGGGCCACCCCACGATCGCCACCCCCAACGCCGCCGCCAACACCCCGACCACCACACCCACACCACGACGACGCGCCAACGGACCCGCACGGCGCATCACGAACCCCCTGACCGTTCACGTGAGCGGAGAGCGGGGCCGCTGACCGACCCCCCGACTCGGCGCGCAGGACCAAAACCCCTATCACAGTCTCCAGCCAACCCGCGCTCGCCATGTTGAGTCCAACGTGCGGGACCGAAGGAAAGTTCCCGCCGACCCACAAACGCCGTCCCCGCGAGCCATCGCAGCCACGACCGGCGTCGAGGGTGGGTCACGGGTCCAGCCGCTTGGTGGTTGCGTCTCAGTCCAGTAGGCACGACGTGAGCGTGATGCCGTCCTCGCCCGAGTTGAGGACGGGGTTGTAGCCGCCTGGGCATGTGGGGGTACCGGTTCGGGCGGGGGTGGTGATGGTGCGTGTGCAGGTTGTGGTGGTGGTTGTGGCGGTGGTTGTGGTGGTGAGTTGGTAGTTGGGTTCGCCGGGTGGGACGCCGCGGCAACTGTTGGTGGTGATCTTGGTGGGTGTTGTGGTGATTGTTCGGCCACAGGTGTTGTTGTCGGGGTCGTGTGTGTAGCCGGGGTCGCAATAGTAGATGGTGGTCGGGGTGGGGTTTCGGGTGGTTGTCTTGACGCAGTCCTGGTTTGAGAGTGTGTAGCCGGCGGGGGCGCTGTCGCAGTCGTAGGTGACCGTGACGGTGGGTGTGGCGGTGAGGACGCAGTTCGAGCCCGACAGCCTCCCCGAACGGCACGAATACGTCGTCTCCCAGGTCGGCGTGGCCGTGAACACACACTCCGAATTCGACAGGGTCCCCGTGTTGCACGAGTACGTCGTCTCCGACGTCGGCGTGGCCGTGAGGGTACACGTCGAGCCCGACAGCCTCCCGGTGTTGCACGAGTACGTCGTCTCCGACTTCGCCGCCTCGGTGAACACACACCTCGAACCCGACAGGGTCCCCGCACTGCACGAGTACGTCGTCTCCGACGTCGGCGTGGCGGTGAGGATGCACCGCGAACCCGACAGCCTCCCCGCACTGCATGAGTACGTCGTCTCCGATGTCGGCGTGTCGGTGAGGATGCAGTTCGAGCCCGACAGGGTCCCCGAGTTGCACGAATAGGTGACCGTGGCGGCGGTGCTGATCCTCTTGCGGCACAGATGGTGCAGGCCGTTGAAGATGAGCGTGTAACCCGCCGGGCACGTCCTGCCCGTCAGGCTGGTGTAGGTGTACTTGTAACAGGTCCGGCCGCTGCGCGTGTAGCCGCGGTCACACGAGTACGACGCCGTCGCCGCCACAGTCCTGCGGCAGTGGCGGGCGATCGCGCCGCCCAGCAGCCTCGTCACCAACCGGTACCCCGACCGGCACCCATAGGTCGTCCTCGCCGTCGCCGCCACCGACTTCTCACACCGGTACCCCACCACGCCCGGCATCACGAAGAACCGCACCAGCGAATACCCCGACCGGCACTCATAGGTCGTCTCCGCCGACGCCGGTGTCGTCCTGCGGCAATACTGACCACCCAACGGGACCCTCACCAGCGAATACCCCGACCGGCACTCATAGGTCGTCTTCGCCTTCGCCTGCACCGACCGATAACAGGACACGCCCTGGAACGTCACCAACCCGAATTCCGGCGGGCACGAATACGTCGTCTTCGCCGTCGCCGGCACCGCCTTGCGGCAGTACTGGCCACCCAACGGGACCCTCACCAGCGCATAACCGCTGTCGCCGTCACAAGACGGCGTCCTCGCCGCCGTCGCCAGCACCGACTTCTCGCACTGACGCAACGGCGTCGCGAACGGCACCACCGTCGTCACCAACTCATAACCACCATCACACGAATACTCCGGCGTCGCCGCCACCGAGTCGGTCCTCGAACAGGACGCCCCGCCGCTCACCGGCGTGAACCCGTCCTCACACCCCGGGTCGCCCAGAGTCTCCGTCGGCGCCGCGATCAGCGTCCGCCAACACTTCTCCACACCACCAACCGGCACCACCGCATACTCCGGCACAACACGCGGGCAACCCACCACCGTCGTACCCGGCACCGACGGCGCCGAATCCAAACGATCACACACAAACCCCCCACCAACAGCCCGCAACGCCCACGAATACGCATCAACCGGACACGACGCCGACTCCCCCACAACCGGCCCCACCTCCACCGGAACCGTGCACGAACCGGACCCACCGACACTCTCACCAGAAGCCGGAACACTCCCCGCCGCCCCTCGCGGATTGCGACCCGACGTCAGCCTCGCGGTCACCTGCTCGGACAGCTCACTGCGCATCGGCACACCCACGCGCTCCGCCTCGACACGGAACACGTGCGTCACCCGCGACGCCAAACCCGAAATCGTGGCCCGCACCGAACAACTGCCCGGAACGGCGTCGACCTGAACGGACGATTCCGGATCCGTCCTGCCGAAACGATAGACATGAACATAGTAATGGGTGGCTCCGGGCACCGAACCCCACGACAACACAACACTATGATCGCTTGCCGTTGCCCGGAGATTCAGCGGCTTGGAAGGCGGACCATACACAAGCGCCGGCGTGCCCAACGACCATACTCCGTCGTCGAAATCAAACTGCCATGTCGCATTCCTCTCCACCCCACGCCGCGATATCCTTTCAATATCCCCGCGGGTGATGCCGAACACTGCGAACTCGTGGCCCGTGATACCGGCAAGAGAGGCGCCAATCGATAGTTTCTGTACCAGCACGTCCTGCCCGTCATCGTCTCGTACGTGGACTTCACCGGGGACAAGCCATTCTCCTACGAAGTCCCGGCTGAACCAGCCCCGATACTCCCACGGATCGGCCGAACCCGCCGCATGACGGAACACCACATAGCGCTCCGCATTACTCACATACCTTCTATTGTCTTCTCCTTCGCCCGGATTCGGTTCTCCTTCGCCCGTATCCGGCGGAGGAGAACCCGCATACAACCTCCACCCGTTAGGGCCATGCTTGACGAAGCTCATCAACAAGCGTCTACCCGGATGATAAATCTCATGCAAATCTTCGAGGTCCCGCGTTTGGATATCATCAGTCCTACACGTTTCGGATGCCATCACCGACTTGTAGTGATCGCTAGTCATGCAACTGTCTTTGTTGGTATCGTAGTAATCTCCGAGGCCCAAGAAGTGCCCTAACTCCTCTATCATGACTCGTAACTTATTCGCGGCTGTCAGCGGTGCCCCATTCGGGCTCTCGTTGCCGCCCAAAGACGTGTAGCTCCACGTGATGTAGATTTTACCATCAACGATTATCGGGGGATTCTTGCCTTTGATAAATTGCAACGCGCATCCCGCAGTTTCGCTAGCGGGGGCGGTGCAGTAGCGGTCAATGGTGCGGTCACTAACATATAGCACTTCAAGGACGAGTTCCTCGTCTGTTGGGCAGGAGTCCTTCCACGTGAAGAGGTCACGGGCGAAGCCCGGGCGCTCCGTCCGGATAATCCTGTTCCAAGCGTTGATGCCGTTCTTGATGTCGATCTTGAAGGCGGGACTGGGTTGTTGGTTACACACCGAGATCGTCTGGCCGTAGACCATGTTGGGGTGAACGGCGACAAACGCTCCGGGGTCGAGGCCCTTATAGGGTCGCCACTGTGTGTGGCTGGCGCCGTAGTCGAGACTCGGATTGCCGATGGTGAGTTGGTTGAAGAGTGTGTTGGTTCTAGG